>NZ_JBQENT010000007.1:0-153854 GCF_052044855.1 Metabacillus sp. 22489 | reverse complement strand
CCTTAAATTCTTCAGTAAAAGTTCGACGTTCTCTTTTAGGCATGTAGATTCTCCTCAAATGTATTAGTAGTATTCTACTTGACCTTAAAAATTCTGTCCAACTAAGTGTAGCCTATCCATCAGAAAACATCGTTGAAAATTACCCAGAAATGCTTTTAATGAATAAATTTGCTGCCGTTTTTAATAAGGAGATTGTAGAGCAAGGGCTAGATGCATCTTCATGGATAAGAATCCATTCGAAACAACCTATTGAAATAACGAAAGGAATGACAATTGAAGACTATCTTCAAAAATCGAATCTAGATTATATTCATGTTGAAATTGTCATGAAACGTGATGAAAGTATTACAGCAGAGAAATTAAAAACGATTGTTCAACGATCCTACGATGAGTTTAATGGTCCTTCTATTTCAGCAACTTATTGGATTTTTAAAGATGATGAATATAAAGAAGTGAATGATATGTTAAAGAAAGTCGCAAATATAGATCCTTCTTCCTTAGAAAGTTATGAATATGATAGCAATGTTTTTGTTGAGTTAACAGAAAATGGGTTCGTTGAGTCGGATGAAGATATTAATAATAGGCTAGAAGGAGGGGGGAATTAATGTCCGAGAAAAATCATTACAGATATCGCTTATTAGGTGCGTTAATCCATGAAGGATTAGCGTTTTTTTGTTATTGAACTAATGAAGCAGGAAGTTTTACAAGGAAAATGAAATTAATTAATGTAATATTCATTTAAAGCTACTCTAGACTAGAGATATGGTATGTATGGAGTTGAGCCAAAAAAGAAAGAAATAATGAAATTTGTTAAAGACATTGTAATCAGTTTAAATGAATTAAATGAAAAATACGATTATTTTATTGAGACAATGGAGAGAGAAGAATTGTGTAATTATATTATTGAAGTAGCAAGTATCGCTGGTTTAAAATCTGATGAAGACATTACCGAAGAATGAAGAGAGTGGTAAAAATAAGTTGTACTAAACAAGGGTCATAAAGATTGGTATAGAATGGGGAGCTTAGAAATGTACAAACCAAAATGGAGTAAAGCAAAGAAACAATTAAAAGGTTTTATCTGTGAGTCGTTAAAAGACAGAATTGATTTTCATATTATTAATTATCGTAAAACCCATGATCAGTTAGGGAGAGCCGTTATTACAGTGGACAAAAAAGAAGTCTTAAATATGTGTACGATAACATCTGATATAGCATTAATTAGAAAAGAACGGGACATACGACGTAATCAAAATATTGAATATGATGTTTATAATCAAAATCAAAATTATGAAATAGGAGTACAAGCGCATAACCTTATTAAAGCTGAAGGGATATTTGCACAGTACGATTTTTTTGATTCACTTGAACAATACTTTAACTCTTCTATAGAAAAATCATTAACTTCTACAGATATGGTTGTTAAAATCCTTTCCTTAATCGATAGACGAATTGGAAAGCGAACATTAGAAAAACTTAATGAATCAATAAAAAGTGAAAGTGATATTATTAAATATTTTTATCAATTAAGATGTAATGCTGAAGGATTAAACTTAAGGATTAGCGTTTTTTGTTGTTGTACGAACTAGAGGGTAGTTGAATAATAAAGCAAAGTCTCTTAAAAATAAAAATGGATTAGATTGGG
Organism: Metabacillus sp. 22489; assembly: GCF_052044855.1. Taxonomy (NCBI): domain Bacteria; kingdom Bacillati; phylum Bacillota; class Bacilli; order Caryophanales; family Bacillaceae; genus Metabacillus; species Metabacillus sp. 22489. The sequence continues at coordinate 152,212 of NZ_JBQENT010000007.1, read as the reverse complement.
AGTGGAATGAATGGGGATTAGAAAAGCAGATGTAGAGGATTGGAAGCAAATTTCTCTACTATTAAATCAGTTAGACTATCCAAATACAGAACATTTTATTAAAGAAAAAATAGAAACGTTTCAGGCATTATCCGGTCTTTCGAAGGGCCATTGTTTCGAAGGATTGACGAGCATAGAATCTTCGGAGGATTAACCATACAATCGGTTCGGTTGATTGTAAAAAAGTGTTGTGAAAGAAAGATGCAAGATATTAGAAAATGAAAATCATTTTACGTATTCACAAAAAAATAAGCAGAGGAAATTCTCTGCATATTTAGTAAAAATGCTCATGTATTTTATTGTCTTCTTGGCCTTCTAACTAGTTCACCGCCACAGTTAGGGCATATTTGTTTCATATTTTCTGTACAAGGTTCGCAAAATGTACATTCGTGAACACAAATATAAGCAATTGAGTTTTCCATTAATATTGAATTACATTTTTCACATTCTTTTCTCATTTCCAAAGCCATTTAAGTTATTCTCCTCACTTTCAATTGCCATAAGATAAACTTTCTGCTCGTGTATTCTATTTTTGCTATTCCCTGTAAGAATCATGAGTAGGCTTATACAAGTCTTCCACTGAATTCCTGACAATTGAAAAGTGCTCAACATTGTAATGACCATGAAGAGTATCATTATGGTGATTTATAATTTGTTCTGCATGTAAAAATTCATTGTCTGTTGTTGAATGTGCGTCGCCTACTAATGTAACGTCAAAACCATAAATAGTAGCTGTTCTAACGGCGGTATCTATGCAATGCTGTGTTTTACAACCAGCAATAACAATATGTTCTATCTCTTGTGATTTTAGATGGTGCAAAAGGTTTGTTCCATGGAAGGGATTCGTGGCAGTTTTATCAAAGAACTTTGTATCAATAGGCACATTAATTTCGTTGTGAACTTGAAATCCTTTCCCTTTCCCCTCTGCTACTTCTAGATCCCTTACAAATAAAACTGTGACACTCGATTCTGTCGCTTTTTTGATTACTAAATTTATATTCTTAATAAGCTGTTCTTTATTAAAAACTGCTCCTTCTTCTTGATTGCCATCAATTATTTCTTGTTGAGCATCAATGATTAACAATGCTTGATTCAAATTATTTTCCCCTTTCAGAATTTGGGAAAACGTTAAGTAGTTAGATTACTTATTCGTAATCCCTTTATTAATTTTTAAGTAAATATTTTTTTTATTTTTCATAATACCTACCTCCTAAATAAAGTTTCATCAAGGGCATCTGAATTATCAGACGATTTAATTGTAGCATATTTATTTTAAGGATAGGCAGCGCTGCAGAAGTTTAATTTATGATTCTTCACTTTCATAAAGATTTTGGAAATGAATGAGAAAAGAATTTTAGATAGCTATTATATGATCAGGTTTTTGTAATTGTACTAACAAAGCAGATTTGTTGAGAGTCGTTGTATTTATGACTGTTTTATGAAAAAATTGGCATATTATGTTAATGTTTTATTGAGAGAACTTTAGCAAAAAGGAAAGAAAAGTTAAAGAATTAGGATAAATCTTATTCAACAAACGTGCTTTTTTGCTGAGTATAGGATAAAAAATAATTAGAGGCTAAAGAGGGAATGAAAATGGAAAAGGCGAATAACGGTATACTTATCTTCTTGGGAATTTGCATTTTGCTCGCAGGAGGGTTTATTGGAGGTGGTCTAAGTGATGTGGCAGACAGCATTAATTTGCAATCTGAAGAAACGGATGATCCGTATCGGGTGATTGTGCAAGATGGAAATATTTATATGTACGACACGAGTACTGGCCAAGTTTGGAGAAAGGCGGATAAGTCAGATTCAAAATGGGAAGAAGTTGAAGGTTTGTATGATGATTGAATGATGTATATAACAAATGGGTGCGATACTTCAATAAGGAAGAATCGCTATTTTTATTGAACGGAAAAATAAGTTAGGGAACACTAAAATGAGGTGTTGCCTAATGAGAAATTATAGAAATCAAATTATCCTATCATTAATCCTTTTATTTGTTATGTTACCAAACAATACAGAAGCGAAAAATGATGGTTATGAAATCGTTTCTAAGTTAAGCAGTGAAAATATAACCTTGTATGCTAAGAAATTTGGGAACTTATATCGAGATTTCAAGATTGATTTTAAAGGTGAAACTTACTTTAGACCTTTTTGGATGAATGATTCTAACCCTGCCTATGCACCACAAATATATTACGAAGATATTAACAAAGATGAAAAAAACGAGTTAATTATAACTTTAACAAAAGGTTACGGTACAGGTGTTTTGGATGAAGAAGTCTATGTTTATAGTTATTCGAATGGATTAATAGATGTACTTGTTGATAATCCAATGACCATTCTTAATAAGAACGTAAAAACTAAGTTATCGGACGAAAGAGCCGAAGTCATTATTAATGGAAAAAAATGTTCAGTTGATATAACGCCTTTAGAAATCAAACCTGAAAACCTATTTGATGATGTAGGCTTTGGAAGTATTATTAATTATAATGTTGAAGACAAACATCTAGTTGTTAGTGTTCGTGGGCAAATATCTCCTGCAAGCTTTGTTGGACGTATTGTTATTGTTTATGAATTTCGTGACAAAATGTATCAAGCCAAATTAATTGAATTTATACCTTGTAAATAAGTTTGTGCATAATGTACTTAAAGTAAGAATGAGCTATTGGTAATGACTAATTAGCTTCCTTGCCCGTTGTTTGATATAATCAATTACTTCATTTGGTTCAATTACCTTGGCATCTGTGCCCAAACGGAAAAAATATTCCGATATGAACGGTATATCGCTTAGATCAACGTCCATATCAATATAACCATTTTCATCCTCTGTCGAAACAATTTCCGGTTCAAGCCAGGACTCACTCCGACATTGTCGTATTCCTTCTCTTGTCAATTTGACATATAATCGGACAGGTTTCTTGACAGCATGATTAGTGAGCCAATTCTCCAAATCTGTTGCAACGTTAAATACTCTTTTTGTATCTTCAAGAGATAAGATTCGGTCCACTCTAAATAAGCGTATCATCTTATATTCCATATCATAGGCGGGCATGTACCAAAATCCATTAGTTGCATATATTCCGATAGGTTTGACTTCCTTCATCTTATTTTCTGACTTTGATCGATACTCAATCAATACTATGTGGTTTTCTATAGATGCTTCAATAATTTCCTTCAAGTATGGAGAAGGGACACTTTTTTTCTGATTCCAAAATAGTAGTACAGATTTCAAACGATCAATTTTACTTTTTGTATCAGCTGGAAGGCTTGCGTAAAGTTTTCTCGATACTGAATCAATGTTGATTTTGAAAGGTAACGACTCGTAATAATTGAGTAATTGGAAGGCGAAGAATATGGCAAAAGCCTCATTTTCCTCGAATATAATAGGTGGAAGTGTTCTGTTTGTCAGAGTTCGGTAGCCGCCATTTCGTCCATGCTCCGTATAGATCGGAATCCCCATATCACTAAGCTCCGCTAGATATCTGTGCGCTGTTCTGACAGATATATTAAATTCATAAGCGACATCCTGTGCTGTAAAGCTCCGTTTAGTGTTTACATACATGATTAAATCAAATAGCTTTTTGGCTTTTGACATTAGCAACTTCCTCCAGTCCTAAAAAAACAATAAAAACATGACAATTATTGTCCTGTTTTTATTATTTAATTATTTTAAAGGGGAAGTCAATCTTATTTATATTTAACTGGAGGTCGTATATGAATATTATATTAGGTGCAACAGGACAGATAGGACTTATGTTGGCTACTAACCTTTTCAAGAAAGGTCAATCGGTAAGGGCTGTTGTTAGAAACGAATCTAAAGCCCATAAATTAAGAAAAATGGGTATTGAAGTTGTTGTCGCTGACTATCTCGATAAAGAAGCTTTAAAAAGGGCTTTTAATGGTGGAAAATCAGCTTTTTTGTTAACACCTGAAGAGCCAAAATCTGAAAATTACATGGGTGATGTTCGACTGATGATTAGTCATTACCAGGAGGCAGTGCAGGCTGCCGGTATCAATAAAATAGTCGGTCTATCTTCTATGGGCGCACACCATGAGTCAGGTACGGGGACTCTTCTTGCATCCTATCTGCTGGAACAGGCATTTTGCGAACTTAATATTGAACAGGTTTTTGTTAGGCCTGCTTACTACTTTAGCAATTGGATCGGATATATGGAATTAATCATGATGCAGGGGATATTACCGACTTTTTTTCCTCCTGAAATGAAATTACCAATGATCTCTCCGACTGATGTCGCAGCTTTTTTAACTGAAGTAATGATCCGGGAAACACCTCAAGAACGAATATATGAAATCTGTGGCCCCTATGATTATAGTTCATTGGAAATAGCAAGGATGTTTGGGAATGTACTAAATAAGGATGTTGCATTACAGCAAATCTTTGAACATGAGTGGGAAAATACGTTGGTACAAGCGGGATTCACAACAGATGGCATAAGGAATCTTATTCTTATGACAAAGGCTGTAATTGATGGGAAAACTAAGGGTGACACAGCTAACCAAATTCGGCTTTTTACGGACTTCAAAACGTATTTAGAGAAAATTGTATAATTTTCACTAATATTACTTTGCATTAAACAGATGATCTGAAATGTAAACGAGCGTTTTTAAAATTTCTTAACATAGGAATAACCGGCTTAGGGGTATCTAACTACTTTGTGGGTAGTGTCAGCAATGCTGGTACTACCTCTTACAGCATATAGGGATATAAGCATATTACAACAAGCAATGAAGAGAACTTAAAATGAATAGCCAAAATTTTGTCCAAATGAAAGTAATTTAATATTCTTGCTTCGCTAACGGATAGTAATGTTTAATAAGGAGTAAGAATCTGTCATAAAAGAGCACGGGAGAACAGGTATGACCAAAACGTTGCTGATAGACTGATATAGAAAGGAGAACGTTTCACATGGAGGGACTTCAAAGAATGCTAGATAGTATGGAGTATATAGAAAGTAATTTAGACAATGAGCTTTATATTGATGATATTGCTGCTATCGCCTGTATGTCTAAATTTCACTTTCAACGGATGTTCAATATGCTAACTGGATATACCGTGAGTGAATATATCCGAAATCGACGTATTACTGTTGCTGCACAGGAACTAGTAAATACCAGGTCTAAAGTGATTGATGTTGCAATGAAGTATGGATATGAAAGTCCTGAATCTTTTTCAAAGGCATTTCGGAAAATTCATGGTATCAGTCCATCAGATGCTAAGAAAGATAGTCAATCTTTGAAGGCTTATCCTAAACTCTCTTTTCAAATTCAGATAAAGGGTGATGTGGAAATGGATTACAAAATTGTGGAAAAAGAAGCTTTTACGGTTGTAGGGAAAAGTATTCGTACAACTACAATTGGCGGAGAGAATAATCGAAAGATCGCTGCCTTCTGGGAGGAATCCAATCAGAATGGCTTCACAGGAGAACTTGCTAAAAACTGTGGTCCCCTTGGATTAATTGGAATTTGTATGGAGTTTGACAAACAACAAGAAAATCTAACCTACTTAATCTGTACAGAAAAAAATATTGACCAAATCCCAGTCGATTGGGAAGAAAGACAGGTTCCTTCTGCAACCTGGGCAGTTTTTCCGGTACTTGGTGCAATGCCAGATGCAATGCCAAGAGTATGGGAGAGGATCTTTTCCGAATGGTTTCCCGCAACTGGATATGAGCATGCTGGAGGACCAGAAATGGAAGTGTACCTAAGTGATGCTGACCCTTCCTCAGAGGATTATTATAGCGAGATCTGGATACCAATTAAAAAGTAATAGACATTAAGTTAAATCATTACTTTATAAAATTAGGGATGGGGATTTATACCACTAGGACTATTCAAAGAGACGTAACATTAATAGGTACACAAATATTTTTCAATTTCAATAATTATTCAGGCTGTCGACAAAGTCGATAGCCTTTTTTGTACAAATAAAAAGGTTGAAATAAACGCAATAACAACCTTATTTAGCGATGGATTAGTGTACCTTTGAACAGGTCTTTGATGTGCAGAGCTTGCCATGATTGACCTGTTTTTTTTATAGAATTATTTCGAATGTTAGATAGCGTTGGTTAGGAAAATAAAATTATAGTAAACTGGAAAATGTGGGTAAAAAAGGGAAAGTTGAGGATTCCGTGTGATGGATTTTATTCAAAATCTTAGTGAAGAGGCAAAGGTAGCTGTTGGCTTGGTCATAGCAGAAAAAATGTTTCATTTAATTGATCGTAATGAATCAGGGTATAAAATCGCTCGAGAAGCACTTGATAGCTGCTGGAAATGGCTTGAAGGTGAGAAGGTCACTGCGGATGATTTATGTAACTACATAGATAGCGAGGATTATAAGGATATTGCTGAGTACGCAAACGGAGAAGAGGGCTTACAAAAACAATATGCATGGTATTCAGTATTAGATGCTGTATCCTATACGATCTATCAAGCGTATAAATGGGAAGAAAGAAAGGTTGTTCCGCAAATAATCGAAATGATTGATGATGAAACGTTAAAGATCTTAGTGGAAAATGCAATGGAATCTCGCTGTCTAAAGATGGATAGTGTTCGTAATGTAATAATGACCTTAATGGAAAACGATTCAGTGGGCGTTGATGGGGAACGTGATAAGAGAATAAAGAAGGAACGTTTGATGAGGACTCTTTAAATGTTCAAATAGGAGAGCGTCTATATACGAAGGATAAGCTGAATGAAGCATTGGGAATATAATGAATTGATTGAAGCCATACAGGAAACATATGAAGAATTACTAGAAGAGGACAGAGGGTATCGATATGCACTAGCAAAACTTGCAGATGAGTTTGATAACTTAGGCAAAATAGAAGATGTTATTGTTGATTTGGTGATTGGGGAAATTGAGATGAAGCAGGAAAAGGTTTTTGCTGGACGTGTTGAAGGGATAACAAAAAGATTGAATATGTTTAACCTTAAGGTTGTGGAAGGATACTTAACAGCAGAAGAAATAGATGACTTAGTAAAAAGAGTGAATAGAGTAATAGAAGGGCTTGGAAAGGTCGAAGTAGACTACGATTCTTCAGTGGAATAGTGATATTTCCCTGTATTCACTATTTTTTCTTAACCCCTATCAATTTTCCCTCTATGTTTTTCAGTTCTGCCATTGGAAATTTCGGACGAAAACAAACACCAATATTTATACAGCCCATAGGACATTATGACTTTGTTCTAACAATTGAAAATAGTTTCGTTTTAGGGGGGCATCATGCCTAATTTACGATCAGGAGTGAAGGAAATGGACAGGATTGAACAATTACTAACAAAAATAAAGAGCTTTTCTAATTGTCGTATCCTTGAGCCAAAAGGATTGCCGGGGATTGATAAAACAAAGCATATTTTACCTGAAGACTTATACAAGTTTTATAGTCTTTGTGGAGGATTAACTTTATTTGTGAATGAGGAGTATCCAATTCATATTGTGTCACCTGATCAATTTAGCTTAGCGAATCCAATCATTGTTGGTGAATTATGTGAGGAGGATATTTCAGCGAATTGGTATATCGTTTGTATTGATAGTAATGGTGAGTACTTAACAATTGATCTTAGTAAAGAAAGGTTAGGAAGATGCTATGATAGTTCCTTTGACCGCCATGGGCTTGTTGGAGAGTCGCAAATAATTGCTACATCGTTCACCGATTTACTTGAACGATTAATCCAAAATAAAGGGCAATATAGCTATTGGTTAAGACGTGATTTTGATTCTTTAGGCGATGCGTATGATGATGTTGAATAACTATAATATAAACTCTTGTTTTATGCTTTGTGTCTTATAAGCTATTAAATTTTAAGCTTTTTGAAAAAATATTATGAAGCATATTTGCTAGGGAATGAGGTTAAAACAGGATGGTGTGATTTAAAAAGGAGATAGATGAATCGGGGAGGGAGCCAATGAAAGATAATCTTGATACCAATCTCACAATGGAAATGGCGTTGGGCATTGCTCTAGCATATAAGAAAAAATATAAACTATCAGGTGACATTCATTCGGAACGGAATATTACCTATTATAAAGAGTTTGACGATGTCAGTGGCCCTGTATGGCTCGTTTTAGTAGATATCGAGCCAAATGATCTTTTTGCAGAGAATGAATATACGATTGTTATTTCAGACAAAAAAGCAGACGTCAAATATATCATTGACCCAAATGGCCATGTTTTTACCCCTATTAAATATGAAGTTTGATGAACTTTGGAATGGTTACATAAAGAATGAAATGGTATTTATGAAAAAATGTAAATTTAAAATGGACAAAACCAAACATAAGGGAGATTTTCATATGAATAAGAACGTAAAGCTCGGGATAGCTTTTGATGACATCGATGCTGTAACGAAAGACATCGAAAAGGTGCTACATATCCAATTTACAGAACATGAAAGCAGCTATTGGGGAATTTATAATTTAGCGAAACTATCGGAAACAGAGAATATAAGAATACTCTATAATTTTGTTGATGATGACTGGCAGGAAGAGGATTATAAGGAACTCCCGATTTTAATTGAATTAAATCGGTTAAATGAGCCTGAGAAAATCGTGAAGGTCCTTACTGAAAATCTTCCGTACATCGTGACCCTGTATTTAGAGGAAGTTGAATCAAGAAAGTTTATTCGAAGATATAAATATGAAGATGGGCTGTTTAAATTAGATTATGAATATATTTTTAAAAAGTGAAGTTGAGTAAATTCTTTTAGGGAATATGAGGAATGAGTATTCATGACATTAAAAAAATCAATGGGTGAGACTTGGAACAAAGAATTTATTCATGCGATTTGTATAAACAAAACAAGAATTCTCAAATGTATAAGCGTTTTGTTAACGGAAAAAGAAGTTATCTTTGATGCTGTATCGATGATAGCAACTTTCGAAACATATAGTAAAGACGATCCTGAAAGATGTAAAAAAGACGAAGTAGTTCTTTGTAAGGAGTTTCCAGGCTATTCCGAGCAATTATCCTACATTACATATAGAAAATTGTTCATGTTAATTGAGTCGTGCTTAAAAGAAGTCATTACACGTTTTGAGGAAGTAGATAGGGTAGAAATTTTAAATGAATTGGAGAAGGCCAAAAGGAAATGGCTGTGAATTCATTGATTCAATCTATCAGCATAAATCTAAACGTAAATTCCCCATTCAAATACAAAGTAGTCACTATCAGATTGTCCAAAGATATAGTCATAAACATGTCCCTGCTTTATTTGAATCGCTTCAAGATTATTTAATCGTAATAAAAGCTCATGAACATTCGACTCGGGTGCATTCACATCTCGTAAATCACGTTGAAACCTTGCTATAAACGTATCATCATCCACAACCTTCATAGAAATGCTTTTATTTAAAAAATATTCTTTTATCCATACTTCCTGTAAAGAGTGCAACCAATGTTTATCGTTAGGCTCTGGCTCATCACGAATATCCCATCCCTCTCCGTCAAACAGTTCTTTTTTAAATAGTGCGGAGAAAGCCGCCTGAAGATGAGCAAATTGAGCTTTTTTAGCGAAAATTAGGTCTACTTCGATATCTGCTTTTTTAAAGTGATAAACATCAAAAGTGAGATTAGACAACCGAACATTTGCAACGAGACTTGAGAATAAGTGCAGGTCATCGAATAATTTTTGTAGTTCCTGTTTCATAGTAACACCTCTATTATTTATTCGTAAAATTGAAGAAAAGGATAAATCGTTCGAATGATTGAACAGGTACAATGCAATTGTAATAGGGTTTCGTGAACATATCCACCAAAAGACGTAAAACATAGGAGAGGTTTTAATGGAAGATTGGGAGTATGATGAATTATTCAATTTAATTAATGAGTACTATCAAGACTTTTTAGCTTTAAGTAGAGGACATAAATATGCAATTGCAAGAACAACTTATGAGTTTCAAAACCTCGGATATACAGAGGATTTTATCGTTGATACGGCTATAGGCGAAATCTCGTTAACACAAGATAAGGTATTCATTGGATACATTGAAGGAATTACAAAGAGACTAAGCGAGTTTAAACGAGAAAAGGTTGCGAAAGAACTGACTAATGAAGAAATAGAAGACTTATCGAAACGGATAAATAGAGTAATAGAAGGATTAAGAACAGTAGAGGTTGATTATAATCCATTAGCGGAATAGGTGTAAAGGAGAACTTATATCTATTTTTAAGTAGGAAGGGAACAGAAAGGAATTAAAACCAATGCTCTCTAACAGTTTAATAGAAAAACTAAAGCATGAAGGCTTTAAATACCCAGCATCATTTTTGAAGGCAATTGATTTAAATCTAGTTAATTTTGATTTATGGTATATTATGGATGGAGACCAAGTTGTTAATAGAATCGAGGGGCTGAAACGAAAATATCCAGCAAGGAAGCTCATTCCATTTGCAAGAAGGGATGATAATGACGACATTGCTTGCTTTGAGATTGGAAAAGGGGAAATGGTCGAGATTATCCACGATATTGCTTCAGCGGGATATGAGCAGAGAAATGAATATGATGATTTCTGGAAATGGTTAGAGGAAGCAGTTAAAGAGATGATCGAGTATAACAAGGAGAATTGACTTAAGACTGCAGGTTAACCAGCTTTAATGTGCTCATAGCTTACTACACCTTTTAGGAGGGCGAAAGTGGCAGCATATGTTTTATTATTAAAAGAATTCGAAACAGATGAGACGGTTGTTTACAAATTCGGACCTAATGAGAAGAGCATGGGGAAAATCGCCTTAAATAAAGGTACAAGGATGATATCCGAGGTAGAAGCGATTCCTGATGACAATATACGTTCTAGCTTTTATTTTGACCGTGCTGCGCAAAGACTGACAGTATGTTTGTTAAAAGAGGGTGGAGTCTTCCCTGATAGAACAACGTTTGAGTCTTAGTAGATAACTAACTAAAAGGAGTTGAGAGGTTAATGATGCTACCAGCTGTTTTATCATTTGAAGAGGTTTTAGCGAATGGGATTGAATTTGAGGATGATGTTTGCTTTTCTGGGCCGTATGGACAGGAAGTGTATGATAAGCCAATGGAAGAGGGAGGTAAACCGATAACAGGGATATTATATGAACTGTACGAAAATGGGAATCCAATCTATTACAGCTATTATAAAGATGGGATTTCTGAAGGGTAATATGTTACCTTTTATGAGAATGGTCAAATCGAAAGCTATCAAATGATGCATCAAGGTTGTGTACATGGTACTTCAACAAGTTGGTTTGAAAATGGGAAAATCAAATCAATTGCAGAAGCTAAATATGGCTTTAAAATAACCTATAAAGAATGGGATATGAATGGTCATTTACTATCAGAAAAACTAGGCCCAGACGACTTTGAAAAGACAATGATTGAAAAATATGATTCCTGGGCAGCAGAAAGTAGAAAATAAAAATAGAGAACTGTTAGGAGGTTGACGATTATCGAAAAGCATGGGGCGGTTTCAATCTGGTTTGGCAATGTGAAGGATGAACAAGAATTGGATAACTATGTTGATTTAACATATGATGAGGATGGTGATTCCATTGCATCCGCTTTTTATGAGGATTTTCACATTGACCTAGTTGAAATTGATGAAGACTTCATTGAAAAGGCCGTATTAGAAGAGCCAAGTGATAATCCTTCTGTTTTGCTTGAAGGCTGTTCATATGAAGAAGTGATTATCCCGAAGGTGAAACAGCATATAAAGTTACATAAGTCGTATAATGCAGTGATGATGATCTATCATTTTGCTTATAAAGGTGACGTTCGGGCTTCAGGAGCGTTTGATTATATTATATCTACTAGCTATGAGTAATTATCTATTTCATAAAATGTCTTCAATGAAAAGGGAGAAAAAAATGATCGAAACAGATATGAGCAAATTAACAAAGGAATTTTCCGACATTCAAGCTGAATTGCTACCAAAGGTCAAATTGGAAAATACCTTTAAAAAGGATGAAATCAAGCTGATTGCAGGGGTCGATTTAGCTTACTGGGAAGAGCATGGGAAGACGTTCGGAACGTGTTGCATCATTGTCATTGATTATCATTCAAAAGAGGTTATTGAAAATGTATACAGCTATGGTGAGATAACAGTTCCGTATATTGCCGGGTTTCTTGCCTTCCGTGAGCTGCCATTGATTATGAAAGCAGTTGAAAAGCTAACAGTAGAGCCTGATTTATATATGTTTGATGGCAACGGGTATTTGCATTATCGGCATATGGGAATCGCAACCCATGCATCATTTTTCTTACAAAAACCGACGATTGGTGTAGCGAAGAGCTATCTGCGGATAAAAGAGGTCGATTTTCAGATGCCGGAAAATCAAGCTGGGGCTTATACAAATATTGTGATAGATTCAGAGATATATGGGCGGGCGTTAAGAACAACAAAAAATGTGAAGCCGATTTTTGTTTCGTGCGGCAACTGGATCGATCTTGATACAAGCACGGAAATGGTTATGAGCTGTGTAAACAAAGAAAGTCGTTTGCCTATACCCGTTAGGTTAGCGGATTTAGAAACACATCGAGTAAGGAAACAGCTTGCACATAGGTAGTAATTCATCAATATATGAGTTATAACCATCCAAAGGGGAGGACGTGATACACTCGTCATGGTGTTAAGTCCTCGCCTGTTTCATGTCTGTCGAGGCTTTATGTAAAGCACGCGATTGAACTTTTATCATTCCTCATTTAGACATATTTCAATAAAATCAAAAAGATTGTTCGCTTCGATTGAACGATTGCCCCAATCATGATAGTAATATAGGATTTGACCTACATTCCCTTTTTCAGACGGATCTGTATCAATACATAAATAATCACCAGCACCATTTTCTGCAATTGGAATCCATTTTGAATGCCAAAGCACTTGCTTTAGTTCCTCGCCAATCTCTCGTACAAGGTCATCATCCGGGTCGAATTCCTCCTGAAGAAATGTCCAATTATCAATAATTTCTGCAATTGGCGAAAAATATAAATTTCTTATCACAGGTTCAACACCTGAATTCCAAATTTGTCCGTTATAGACACTGTAAAAGCATTTAAACTCCTCTGGGAGCGTGACTCCTAATGTTTCCTCTAATCGTCGAAACTCCTGTTCACTAGCCCCAGGCTGAAGGTTAAGTAATTCTACAAAGTTACCAATTTTATTAGCTCCTGCATCAATTATTTTTTGCCAAATTAATTCAGCTGTATGTATCATGTATTCTCCTCCATTTATTAAACGCCCATTATTGGATTTTACTAGATTAACATGTTTCTAGCGAGGTCATTCATTAATTTAAACGAAATGTAGAGAGAATAGACTCAGTTCCATCAAGGTTTAAGATGATTGGACACTTCCAATTGACTTATTTACAACAACCTGTCTGTGGGATATAATACCAAAAAATGGTCGCCATGTCGTCATATCTGCAACAGTTCAAAAGGACGGAGGATAGATATGCTAGAAGAAAAGGAATATGAAAGAAATAACAAAGCAATCGTTGGGATGGTGCTAGGGATAGTAGGGCTTTTTTTCCCTATCATCGGCTTGGCTTTAGGAATCATCGGAATCGTTTTTTCGGCATTAGCTTTAAAAGAGATAAGAGAATTTAAGCAAATCGGAAAGGGCATTGCCATATCTGGATTGACAACGAGTATTGTAGCTGTCGTTATCCATGGATCACTTGTTCTTATGATGATTTTAATATATGGAATTGTGACAAGCATCGTCAGCTTTTTTGAATCAATCTTTTAGCTTGTTGTATAAGGAGTCAAGTTTAATAACGTTGCTTAAGAGTATTGAGGAGAAATTGAATGAGAGAAAAAAAGATTCGCGGTATGAAACGAAAAACGAAAAATATGATAAAACGTATTGAAGAACACACAATGAAGTTTCCAAGTGAATTCAAGCATCATTACTGGCATATGCATTTACCTATTGCACAAGATTTTATTGATTTAAAAAAAACGCCTAATAAAGTGAAACGGCTTTGTATGCAAACTCTGTTGGAAAGAGCATATCTTCTCATGCAAATGAAGCCAAATGATCGTAAAAACTATCGGGTTGTAGTAGCAATTTCCTTACCTGAATTGTGGAGTTCACAAATCATTATCTTTAAAGGTGACTCCTATTTTAAAAATTTTTTTAATCGAAATAACGATTACCAAAAATGGCTGCAACTATCAGACGGAAGGAATATTCAAAAAGAGTGGGGGTTACTCGTTCCGAATGATATGCAAATATCAGGATACAAAGAATTGATGATAGAAGAAGATGGGTGTTATGAAGGGGAAATCTGGTTTATCGGTGAACTAAAATAGGTAACTGGAGTCCTTTCAAAAACGAGAAATAGATGGGGATTTTCGAACTTTGTCGAACAATGATAGGGTTTGAATACGTCAGATAATGCTAAAATAGAATTGCAACTATATCGTGGTAGGGTGGTTGGTTGTCATTCTTCTTTCCTTAAATCATTGGTAGGGAGGTGATAACTATAGAAATATTTCTTGAATTTCTAAGAGAAGCTTTGAAGGGGATTTTGCGTGAAGTATGTGCATACATCTTTCGGAAAAAGGTATTAGAAAACAAGGAAACCACCCTACGCCGTCGCAAGCAAAAGGGTGGTTTTCTGAAAAAGTAATATCATGACAACCACCACTTTAGGCGGTTTGGTTGCAGGGAGAAGTGTTGGTCGCACTTCTCTCTTTATTATATTTCCATTATACATGAAATTATTCGCTGAGTGAAGATTGCTTATCGCCCTAAAATTTCCTCACAATCACTTGACCAGTATGTGCATCAACATAAGCGCCATTTCCTCGTTCAGTTTTGAACTCCTCAATATAAATTAATTCATAGTAGGCTGGCTCGTTATCCTTATATTCTAGCTGCCACTCTAGCTTAGGCCGCGTATAGTTTATGTAAGTTGAGATTGCCTCTGCTTCAGTAATAGCAGGCGTTGTGTCTATGTCGTTTAGTTCATTCACCTTTATATCTGGACCCATATAATGGTCAATCGTTCCTGTTGTCCTGTTTACACTGATTCTTGCTGCTCCAAACCTGACGGGGAAATCATTGATGCATAATCTAAATTCGTAATGATAGAGCGGATTGCTTTCATCATCGTCATTATGATTTTTCACGACATAGTGAAAATATTTGTCAGCATTAGGATAGAGCTGAAATAACAATTGATAGGCTAGTTTTTTACATTCATCAAAGCTTAGGTTTAAAGTGCCATTTCGTTCTAAAAATGAGAAGGAGCCTAGAAGTAACCCAGTTTCACGGTGATGTCTCATTTTTAAAGTACCGTCATTTCTTCTTGCGAAAAAGGCTTCGAGTGATAAATCATCTTGATCAGCCTTAATGTCGGCATCGTTTAATCTCCATACAGTGCCGATCTCAGTGCCAAGATCCTGTTCGCGAATCTTTGAAAAGCTATTTTCGTCAAAACCTAATAATGTATCGACATCAGCTGAAATATCAGGACGAATGAGCCTTTCTGTTTTTTCTTCATGCTCAACATCCTCTTCATCAAAGTCATCGTGGATGATTTCAGATCCATCAGCTGCATAACGATATGTCACTAATTCAGGCTCATAAACAAGCTTGTAGCAGTCATCTCCGTCAACATATAACTCATTACTAAATTCAATGATTTCTAAATTCATTGTAACCTGCTTCATCATTTTCTCCCTCATCAATGCTTCTGAAGCAATTGACTTCGGTTCAATGATTTTCCCAGCTTGTCCATCATAGCGGAAATCTGTAATCCTTCCCGCTTGGGTAATCGTGACATAAAAGCCTGTATGGGGAAGTGGTAGCTCCAATGCTTTTTGGACATATGTAAGTCGGTAGGAGCCGTTTTTTAATTTTTTCCATTCTTCAAACGTAAAAACAACATCTGCATCTGGATAATGCTTTGTTACATATGATAAGGCTAATTCTTCTAGCTTTTCTTCTGGCAATTTAATCGTTTCATTTGTTTTTTCCTGCTCATCAATATAAAAATGAATTAACTGACCATCCTTCGTTAATTCCACAATAATATTCCACTCTTCATTTTCCTTATGCCTCCAACAAAAGAACGCCTCTTCTGTTTCATTACGAAATTCCTCAATTTCAAGCATGTATTCTGCTGTTACATTTCCTATGCTTGCAGCTAGCTTTCTTAAATGATCGAGTTGCATGAAAATCCTCCTTTAAAACGAATCTACATGTAAAATACGATTAAAAAAGGAAAAAGTTTCAAGTGAAAGAGAGAGGTTCTTGTGTATTTTTTTGAAGAAGTAAAAGAACCTTCAGAGGCCACTGAATAGGCTTAGGGTAATAGAGGATTGATTCTTTTTTAAGACTTTAGTGGCCTTGAACGATCCCTTAGCTTCCTCGCCATTCCCGCGGTGTACAACCCTTTTGTCTTTTGAATAGCCGGATAAAATAGCTTTGATTTTGAAATCCGACATCCATTGCTATATCGAGCATTTTTCGATCAGAGGTTTCTAGCAGGGCACATGCTTTTTCGATGCGAATCGTATTGATGTATTCCATCGGTGTCATTCGCACGAAGCTTTTAAAAAAGCGACTAAAATGCCCTTCACTCATTTGGATTTGCGAGGCAAGGTCTAATACCGTTAGCTTTTGTTGATAGTTTTGGTCAATGTATTGGAGCACTTTTTTTAACAGTGCTGTTTTCGTTAAGTCTTTTTGAGTGACTTCCTGATCATGATTCCATGCCTGTTTTTTTAAGATTTCTGAGAAAAGGAGAAATAAATATCCTTTAATTTTTAGCTCAAATCCCGTTTCGCTCATTGAGTACGCTTTGATTATGCTAGCGAGTAGCTGCAGTATTTCGTGATCCTCATTTACAGTTAAAAGGATTGGATGGAAGATGTTTCTTATAGTAGTTAAATAGTTTTTTTCAATAAGGTCATAGCCAAAGCTCCGTAATAAATCAATGTGAAAAACGACGGCATGGAGCTTAAAAGGCGTATCACCTGACGGATATGCTCCATGCAATTGCTCGCTTGGAATAAAGCAACCATTCCCTGCAGTGACGATAAATTGCTTTGTGCCAATTTGGAGGTTAATTGTTCCCTCCTCAACGTAGATAAATTCTAGCTCAGGATGCCAATGCATATTAAAAATAACCTGTCCGTCCAAATAATCAACCATATAAGAACGAAACGGAAACATCGAATTTCCGTGGACTCTGTCTTCAAGCAGCAAATGCTTATTCATCGTTGCCATCTCCTCAATTATCAGAATCGTACAATTTTATGTTGAAATTGTGCAAGAAGTACTCTGTTTTTATCAATATACTATTAATTACAGAAAATGAAAACGAATACATTTTGAGGTGACGAAAATGAAATTTACTGATGGCTTTTGGTTAACAAGGGAAGGCTTTGACATTCAGCATCCACGCACTGTTCGTGATGTGGCAATTAGTGAGGAAAAGGTGACGCTTTATGCACCTTGTAAAGAAATTCAACATCGAGGCGATACATTGAATCTACCTTCTCTCACGATTGAATTATCTTCGCCAATGGAAAATGTTTTGAAGATAATGGCATGGCATCATAAGGGTGGTGTGAAAAAATTACCTAGCTTTGATGTGAAGGCTGAAGCTGTTTCACTTCAGGCTGAGCGCACAGAAAATGTAACTAGCTTTCGCAGTGGGGATGTAAAAGTAGAAATTGCGCATAACCCGTTTATGATCACATTTTACCAAGGGGATCGCAAATTAACGGATGTTGATCCGAAAGGCATTGCTTGGATTAAAGGTCCTCAAAAGGAAAGCTATATGCGCGGACAGCTCAATTTAGGTGTTGGCGAAAATGTGTATGGACTTGGTGAGCGATTCACTCCTTTTGTGAAAAATGGTCAAATTGTTGACGTCTGGAATGAGGATGGTGGAACGAGCTCTGAGCAATCGTATAAAAATATTCCGTTTTATATAAGCAACCGCGGCTATGGCGTCCTTGTGAATCACCCGGAAAAGGTTAGCTTTGAGGTAGGCTCAGAGGCGGTGTCGAAAACACAATTTAGTGTTGAAGGTGAACAGCTTGAGTATTACATAATTGGTGGTTCGACATTGAAGGATGTGTTAACAAATTATACGGAGTTAACGGGGAAACCGGCATTGCCGCCAGCATGGTCTTATGGATTGTGGCTAACAACCTCTTTTACAACAGAATACAACGAGGAAACCGTCAATCACTTCGTCGATGGGATGGCAGAGCGCGATATTCCGTTAAGTGTTTTTCATTTTGACTGCTTTTGGATGAAGGAGTTTGAATGGTGTAATTTTGAATGGGATAAGGATGCCTTTCCAGAGCCTGAAGCAATGCTAAGACGCTTGAAGGAGAAGGGCTTAAAGATTTGTGTTTGGATTAACCCATATATTGCGGAAAAATCAAAGCTGTTTGATGAGGCAGCGGAACATGGCTATTTGCTAAAGAAAGCAAATGGTGATGTGTGGCAATGGGATTTATGGCAGGCAGGAATGGGTGTTGTCGATTTTACGAATCCTAAAGCGTGTGAATGGTACTGCTCAAAATTGAAAGCACTGCTAGATATGGGTGTTGATAGTTTCAAAACAGACTTTGGTGAAAGAATTCCAACAAATGTCGTCTATTATGACGGCTCTGATCCAAATCGTATGCATAACTATTATGCTTATCAATATAATAAAGTAGTTTTTGATTTATTAGAGAAAGAGAAAGGAAAGCAAGAGGCGGTCGTATTTGCTAGATCAGCAGCAGTTGGTAGTCAAAAGTTCCCGGTTCATTGGGGTGGAGACTGTAATGCAACCTATGAGTCGATGGCAGAAAGCTTGCGCGGGGGACTGTCCCTCTCACTATCAGGCTTTGGCTATTGGAGTCATGATATCGGAGGGTTTGAAAATACGGCAAGCCCTGACGTATTTAAGCGTTGGACAGCGTTTGGCCTCTTATCAAGCCATAGTCGTCTACATGGCAGCTCCTCTTATCGCGTACCATGGTTATTTGACGAGGAAGCAGTTGAGGTAACGAAGCATTTTTCCAAGCTGAAAAATCAATTAATGCCTTATCTTTTCAGCACTTCTGTTGAAAATCATAAGACTGGTGTTCCAGTGATGAGACCGATGATCCTCGAATTTGCCGATGATCCGAATACACATGTCCTTGATCGCCAATATATGCTAGGTAGTAGTTTACTAGTTGCGCCAATTATGAATGAGGACGGTGTTGGCTCATGCTATTTACCGCATGGGAAATGGACACATTATCTGACAAAAGAAGTAGTAGAGGGAGGTTCATGGCAAAAGGAAACCTATGATTATATGAGTTTACCGCTTTTCGTAAGGGAAAATTCAATTTTAGCAATTGGTAGTGTAGACAGCCGTCCAGATTATGACTTTTCGAACGATGTTACATTTGAATGCTACCAATTCGTTGATAACAAGGAGGCAAGTGCCTTCGTAACGGATATCAATGGTGTTGTGAAAGGTGAGATTAAGGCAGTCAAGGATGGAAATAAGATTTCGGTTGAGACGAAGATGCCAGATCTAACCTATACGATTGTTCTTAATGGCGTTCAAACCATTACATCGACTTCGGTTGGAAACGTTGAACAGAGTTCAGATGGGGTAAGAATTCAGCTTAATGATTCACAAGCGTTTGAAATTATTTTATAGCTTTACTTAGGAAGGTGGTCGATTATTCTAATCACCTTAATAAAAAACAGCAGGGGGTATTGAGCTATGAAAAAGCGGTTTTTAAAGGGGTTAGGAATTGTCATTCTAGGAGCAGGATTATTGGCTGGTTGCTCTTCAAATAGTAGTGATGGAGAGAATAATGGGAAGCTTGTCATTGATGTATTTAATATAAAAGTGGAAACAAAGGATCAGCTAGAAGCGATGATCGAGAAGTATGAAAGTGAAAATGAGAACGTCGATATCAACTTAACAACAGTGGGTGGGGGACAGGATGCTGCGTCCGCGCTGCAAGCAAAGTTTTCCTCTAATGAGGAACCGGCTATTTTCTTGTTAGGTGGTTTATCGGATGTTGAAAAATACCAAAAGTATTTATTAGATGTCTCTGATATGGAATCAGCGAAAACAGCTATTGAAGGTACGCTGCAAGGTGCTACGGTTGATGACATACCATACGGAATTCCTTTAAATATTGAAGGGTTCGGGTGGATGATCAATAAAGAAGTATTTCAATCTGCTGGTGTCGACCCTGCATCTATTGCAAGCTACGATGATTTTGTGAAAGCAGTTGAAACAATTGATAGTAAAAAGGAAGAGCTAGGTCTTGAAGCTGTATTTGGCTTTAGCGGCAAGGAGGATTGGGTTGTAAGTCAATTTTCAAACCATTTTACTGCACCAGAATTTGATAATGACCTGAATAAAGCATATGAAGCTAGTGAGCTTACCTTTAAGTACGGCAATCGATTAAAGGAGTATACGGACTTAATAAATAAGTATAATGTTCAGCCGATTTTATCCCTTGATTATAGTACATCTGTTGAGGAGCTCTTCACAAATAATAAAGTTGCAATTATTCATCAAGGAAACTGGATCGTGCCAACTCTTGATAGCATTGACCCAGCGTTCTCTAAAGATAAGTTAGGCATCCTCCCGTTATTCGTTGACAGTGATGACCAAGGATATATAAGTGCTGGCCCTTCTTGGTTCTGGGGAATTAATAAGGAAAAGGATGACAAAGTAGTCGAGGCTTCAAAGGATTTCATCGATTGGATGTATACATCTGATTACGGGAAACAACAAATTATTGATGAATTTAAATATATTCCTGCTCATGAAGGCTATGAGGCAGATAGTATCCAGGACCCAGTTTCGAAAGAAGTATATCAAGCCTTATTAGATGGGAAATCAAGAGTATGGGCACATAACCAATATCCAAACGGCTTCTCTCAAACAGCGATGTTCCCTGAATATCAAAAATACTTAAACGGCGACATCACCTGGGAAGAATTCATCAAAACAAGCAGCTCAAAGTTTACAGAAATGCGTTAATGGGGGACAGTCCCCACAAACAAAGTATAACGGGAAAACTCTTAATAGATTTATGAATTTTGCTTTGCAATGAGGGGACAGTCCCCCTATTGTGAAACAAGCGTTATGAACCAAGTAAAAAAGCAAAACATCTAATGAAATTTATAGATTTTGTTAATTATAGGGGGACTGACCCCAAGCAGCTTTGAAGGGTGTGGGTTGGATGAAAATGAAGAGTCTTACTTATTGGATCTTCTTAGCACCGTGTTTACTCGCGTTAACTGTCGTTTTAGTCATCCCTTTTATTCAAGGAGTCTATTATTCTTTAACGGAGTATAACGGATTTCAAGTAAATGAATTTGTTGGTTTTGAGAATTATCTTAGTTTGTTAAAGGATGAACAGTTTCTCTACAGCCTCATGTTTACCGGTGGATTTTCGATTGCGTCTGTCATTGGCATTAATATTATTGGCTTGCTGTTGGCGTTATTTGTCACACAAAAAATGGGGAAATTTAATACAGTTTTCCGCACCATCTTTTTTATGCCTAACCTAATTGGTGGAATTATTCTAGGTTTTATTTGGCAGTTTATCTTTTTGAAGGCATTTGAGGGAATCGCTGATTTAACAGGGCTAAACTTTTTTAAAGGCTGGCTATCAACTACCGAAACAGGCTTTTGGGGCTTAGTCATTTTGTTTATTTGGCAGATGAGCGGCTATATTATGATTATCTATATTTCATTTCTAAATAATATCCCAGATGAATTAATTGAAGCTTCTACAATCGATGGGGCAAATATATGGCAGAGATTTTGGAAGATTAAGTTTCCCCTTCTTGCACCGGCCTTTACAGTTAGCTTGTTCTTGTCATTATCGAATGCATTTAAAGTGTATGACCAAAACATGGCTTTAACAGCAGGAGGGCCGTTTAGCTCTACGCAAATGGCGACAATGAATATTTACGATACGGCCTTTAAGGTTCAAGATATGGGGTATGCCCAAGCAAAGGCAATTATCTTCTTGCTTATTATTACTGCAATCTCAGTCATCCAATTATATTTGACGAGAAAAAGGGAGATTGACCTATGATGGCACAGCATAAAGTAAAAACAATTGGTCTTGTCGTTCTCGGGATTATCTTGTCCATATTCTGGTTTTATCCATTTTATTTAGTTATTGTGAACTCATTCAAAACAAAAGCTGAGATTTTTGTCAACACTCTTGGCTTCCCTTCTGAAGGAACAGTTGAAAACTATCCAGAAGCATTTGAGGCGTTGGATTTTGTTCATAGTTTTTTGAACTCCGTATTTATTACGGTTTGCAGCATTTTTCTTATTTGTATCTTTACCTCAATGGCTGCTTACGCACTTTCGCGTAGACAAGGAAAAACAAGCTCGGTTATTTATTTTATCTTTGCGATTTGTATGCTCATTCCATTTCAGTCCATTATGATTCCATTGGTTTCGATATTCGGCTCGGTTGATATGTTAAATCGTGGTGGATTGATGATTATGTACCTAGGATTGGGCTCAAGCTTAGCCGTCTTTTTATATTTCGGCGCCCTCCGAGGGATCCCGATGGCGTTGGATGAGGCGGCTATCATTGATGGCTGCAATCGATTCCAAGTGTACTGGTATATTATTATGCCGATGCTAAAATCAACAACAGTTACTGTGATTGTGTTGAATGCGATTTGGTTTTGGAACGATTATTTATTACCATCCTTAGTGATAAACAAGGAAGGAATGTACACGATTCCGTTAAAAATGTTCTACTTCTTCGGGGAATATTCAAAACAATGGCATTTAGCACTAGCTGCATTAGTAATCGCCATCATCCCAATTATTGTCGTATACATGTTTCTCCAAAAATACATTATTAAAGGGATATCAGAAGGAGCAGTTAAATAGAGAGGTGGGGACAGTCCCCCAGCACGTTAAAGCTTTAACGTTGCGGGGGACTGTCCCCTTTTTTTAAATAAAATTAAAAAGAATTTCACTTTAAAATAAATATTATTGAAATTTTATTTAACATTATTTATAATAATCTTAAATAAAACTTATACAGAGGTGGAAAAATGGAGGCAAAGGATGTACCAAGCTGGATTCTTGCTCTTGAGAAGGAGGATGTGGAGTTTATTAAAAACTTTGTTGTTAATTCAGGCTCTCTAAAGGAAATTGCCAAGGTTTATGATGTTTCATATCCAACGGTAAGGATTAAGCTAGATAGATTAATTCAAAAAATCCAATTAAATGATGCAATCGATAATGAGGAGTTTATTCAATTTATTAAAAAGCTTTCAATTGACGACAGAATTAGCTTAGAGGATGCAAAATTAATTATTGAAAAGTATAAATCAGAAAAGGAAAGGAAGGAAAAGTAATGTTTGACTTTTATTTTGTCTTTATTGTTGCTGCGTTTCTAGCTGTACAATACTTTTTTTCAACAAGAAATAGTGTTTATTGGGGGGCGATATTACCTGTCGTATATTTAATCACAATGATTTGGATGCTTGTCACGGAGCGGCTCGAAAATATGCTAGCTTTCCTCTTATACTTGATACTTGGCATGCTCTTCTTACTTGCAGAATGGAAAAAAGGTAGGGATTGGGTAAACGAGAAAAGAAAAAGGGAATTAGAAAAAATGGTTACGCATGATATGAAGTAAGAAGGTGGGGACAGTCCCCCGCAGCTTTAAAGCTTTAAAGCGATGGGGGACTGTCCCCATAAGCCAATAGTAACAAACTAGAATTTACGGTGATTTGTGTATAATGGACGATGAAAAAAATGGAAATTAGTACTTATAATAGTATTCGAATCATGGATTCTGGCAATACCGTTAGGAGAGTTGCTAGAAACATAGAATCGGAGGATAGTATTATGAAGACGTGGTTGTCGATTTTCATCATCCTGTTATGCATCGGATCCATTGTTGCAGGGAATATTCATTGGAATCACAAGCTTGCGACAAAAGCGGAGTTGGTTCAACCAGAAAGGGAATCTGTAGTGGCAAAGGAACAAGCCGAACAAGCTGAACAAGAACCAGCGGAGAATGAAACATCAAAGGAGAAAGTAGAAAGTGGACAGGCTGCAACAGATGTGGCAGCTTATACGAAAAATCTCCCAAAGGAACTCCAAGACAAGTTTTCCCAAGCTAAAAGCACAGGGAATCCTCTTAAACTCGTCATTTACGGCTCAGACAGTACCCCGACCGAGAAGGGAGCATGGCCTGACCTTCTATCACAACAGCTACAAGCTGCCTATGGGGATAAAATAGTGAGCACCACCGTCATCACAGCAGGAAATAACACATCATTGGCTGTCGCTCAAGCAAAGGATTATGAGAAGGTAACGGAGCTAAAGCCGGATATTGTGTTATTTGAGCCTTTTACACTTAAGGATAATACCGGAAAAATTGCAATGAAGGATCGCATCATTAGCATTGAGAAAATGATTGCCTCATGGAAAGCTAGTAACAACGATGTTACGATTCTCCTTCAACCAGCAAATCCTGTTCATAATGGAGTTTTCTATCCAAAGCAAGTAAATGAATTAAAAGCATATGCTGAAGAACAAAAGCTAACCTATATCAATCATTGGGAAAGCTGGCCGAAAACAGAGGATAAAACAATGCTCCACTATTTAACCTCAGAAAGCCTCCCAAATGAAAATGGCCATAAGCTGTGGGCTGACTATTTAATCGATTACTTTATAGCTAAATAACCTAGAAAAAGGTAGGCTGATTGATGTCTCAAACTTAGAGGCATCGACCAACCTACCTTTTTTATCCTCAAAAAACTTATCTAAAACTAAGCACCATAAATTATTAAAAAGCAACAGGATAAACTATAAATTTTGCTGAATTAGTATTGTATGCTTATTTTAGGAGGAAAGCAATGGAACTTTATACGTTTGCCAAAGAAAATGGAAAATTTATAACAAATTTTATGATGTCCCGAATTATTCAAACTGACAAGACAACTCATATCGGGTGTATGTACTTGGAGGAAAAAGGTGTCATCGGGTACCACCAAGCAGTAGTACCCCAGCTTCTCTTAGTAGTTAGTGGTGAAGGATATGTTCGGGCTGAAACGGAAGAATACATTAAAGTTCAATCAGGCGACGCTATCTTTTGGCAGAAGGATGAATGGCATGAAACGAAAACAGATGTAGGCCCAACAGCCATTGTCATTGAAAGCGAAGCATTAAATCCGTCCGCATTTATGGCGCTTAAAAAATAGAAGGATGTTCTTAAAACTAAAAAAGAGTAGCTTTACCCTACTCTTAAATAAATAATTACTTCTGGCTAAAGGCAATTTTCAACCCTATCAGTGCGAACAAAGACCCTTGAATCAAGCTAATCTTCTTCGATAAGGATGGATTCTTACGTAGGAAATACCCTACTTTTCCAGCAAAAATACTGATTAACATAAAAATAACGAAGGCTTGAACTAGAAAGACAATCCCGTAGACAAGCATTTGCAAGGAAGCATGACCATTTTCATGATTTATAAACTGTGGGAAGAATGCTAGAAAAAACAAGGAAAGCTTTGGATTTAAAAGATTCATAATGATTCCTTTTTTGTATAAGGCCTTGTAGTCCAAAGAGTTTTCAGCTTTAAGGTCAAAGCTCGAGCCTTTTTCCGTAAAAGATTTAAATGCTAGAAATAATAAGTATGCTGCTCCGATATATTTTACGACTGTGAATGCTAAGGCTGATTGATAAATGATCGCTGTTACTCCAATTGTTGCAGCAGTAATATGAACGATTAATCCTGTGCAAAGTCCGAGTGAAGTATAGATTCCCGCATTTTTCCCTTTTGCTATGCTCTGTGCTAAGGTGAACAAGTTATCTGGCCCTGGCATAAGCGTAAGAGCGATTGCTACACCTAAAAAAGAGATGATTGATAGAAAGTCCACATTTATCCCTCCTAGAATAATGTAAAGTTAATTTTATCACAAACCTAATCGTAAAAATGAACAAATATTCTGAACAAGGAAGTGCGAATGTTTTTTCCAGTATAATGGAAAGTAACAAATCGAAGCGGGGAAAACACATGAAGGATATCAATTCTCTCCTATCAAAATGGGAGCAACTACTACAAAAGGTAAAGGATAACAACGGTAAAGTCTATCCGATTGAAATCGG
Source organism: Metabacillus sp. 22489 (assembly GCF_052044855.1). Taxonomy (NCBI): domain Bacteria; kingdom Bacillati; phylum Bacillota; class Bacilli; order Caryophanales; family Bacillaceae; genus Metabacillus; species Metabacillus sp. 22489. The sequence continues at coordinate 126,040 of NZ_JBQENT010000007.1, read as the reverse complement.
AAAAAAGGCAACGATGCAGGAGATTGCAGCGAAAGAAAAGGAGCTGGGATACCAACTACCTCCTTCGTATAAATATTTCGTAACGAGCTTAGGGAAATCCCTCTTCTTTTATTACTCATTTTCGAGTGATACAATGATTCCCAATGAATTTAGGGAAATCTTTTCTGGTCAGATCTATTGGGATTTTAACTTTCTCCAGGATCTATCAATAGTAGCTGACGACCTAATAGAGGATGGGCAGGATTATGGAAGGTCACTTAGAGGGAAATTAGAGTTTACTCAATCTGATAATGGAGATATTTATGCGTTTGATATGTCTGTTGAAGGTGAAGAAAAACCAGTTGTTTATTGGGAGCATGAAGAGGACACTGTTACTTATGTCGCAGATTCATTCATCGATTATTTAGTGAAGATAACGGATCTAGGGTGTATTGGCAGTGAAAAATGGCAATTCGACTATTTTTTAAGTGATTCGGGATTGAACACGACAAGTCCAACAGCTAATAAGTGGAAGCATTGGCTCGAGTCATTTTCAGAGACAACCTTAGAAGCTGTAAAACATAATATGGAAGAGCTCTTAGCCTTTGTTCTGTATCGAGATAAATTAGATGAAGAGACAATTGCTATATTCAAGAGTTTTAAGCAAAATGAATTATTTCAGTACCTATTAGAAGAATTACATAAAAAAGAAGCAATGAAAGATAAGAGGTTCATATGCAAGATTATCGGTCGAGTTTTCGGATTAAATGCAGAGCAATGGGTTCGTCGTTTATGGGAGGAAAAGCAAGAGGATCTGGATGCTAGATTACGTTCTTATCTAACTTCCATGTGCATGGATAAGGAGGAGGGACTTCCTCTAGTCTTTTATTATCTTGAACAACAATCTAATGAAAAAATAACTGGATATGATGCATTTTCTCATCTTGGTGAATTTCATTCGAGGGATGTTATTTCGTGGATGGAGAATTATGTGACATTCCCTGTGACAAACTTTTGGGATAAGCTTTTCGTTTGGTCAAATTTTTCCTGGGAGGATGTAGAAAGCTGGACGTCTCTAGAAGAAAAGCATGAGGTTACGGTCATTCACGCATTAGACATGTATATCCGTGAGAAGAAGGCAAAGCATAAATATCTTCAGGTTATAGAAGGTCTTCCGGCAAAATCAGAACTTCTCGATTTTCTTGGTAAACTACGTGATAAGCAGGTGTTAAAAAAGCGGATTCAGCTTATCGAGCATTTGATCGAAAATATCGATTTATTTTATTAGGCTTTTAATGTTTAAACGTTTCGGTGCGATGCTTTTATAGAGGTGTCGCACTTTTTTCCTTTTGTAAAGAGTAGTTGAACAATAATATATGTGGAATACAATGTAAATAAGGACTATTTTGGAAGGATAAGAGAAACTTAAAGGAGTTTTTTTATGTCTATAAATATAAACCTTATTGTCATTCGTACATTGAATTTTGAACAAACAGTTAGCTTTTATCAAGACCTTGGGCTCATCTTCAACAAAGAACGTCACGGAAATGGACCAGAACATTATGCTTGCGAATTTGGCAGCTTCGTATTCGAGATATATCCGAGTCAGTCAAGACAGATAGATGCTACGACAAGAATAGGCTTCGACGTTGATAATATCGAGAGAATTATCGAAAAGCTGCGGTTAAGAAAGGCTCAGGTTGTTACTGAACCAAATGTTAGTATTTGGGGGAAACGAGATGTGCTTGAAGATCCTGATGGACGTAAGGTTGAATTAGTAGAAGCTCTAAAAAAATAAATGTTGGAGAAATACACCAATATCAATTAAAAAGGTGGCAAAGGAAAATGTCTAAAAAGAAAGAGAAAGCATTCTTAATACCAGGGGACAAGATTGAACGATTAATTGACTCTAATGAGGGCTGTATTGCTTCCGACAGAATAACCGTTGACGGATGCAAGGTTGGTTTTATGTATAGAGAAGAGCTATACCAAAATGGTGATCCAGATAGTGGCTGGCGATTTATGGCTGGTGATGAAAGTGATGAATATATGGAGAATCCTGAAAATCACTCTATTTATCTCGTTAATACAATTTGTAATTATGATAGAGAGATTATTCCATTTCTTCATTCTGCACCAGGTACTGCATACATACGTAATGAAAACGGAGAATTGGTTCTTGATGAAGAGTGGGAAGTGCCAGAAGATTAAGCATTTAGGAATCTATTTGTTTCACATTTAATTTGCATAATGGGGGAAAGAGAGTGAATACCTTTTATCTTGTTAGGCACGGAATGAAGGAAAAATCTGTAGGGGACGTCAAATTATCATTAGAAGGTATTCAACAGGCGAAAAAAACTGCTTCGTATTTTGAAAATAAACAAGTGAAAGAAATTTTTTCAAGCCCATTGCGAAGAGCGAAAGAAACGGCAAAGTATATTTCAGATAGTACTAAAATTAGTGTCAGAGAAGATATCCGTCTGATAGAACGAGCAAATTGGGGGGATATACCAGGACAATCCTTTGATGAATTTGTTGAAATTTGGGATAAATGTTCAGTAGATCGTGATTATGTACCGCCACAAGGAGTATCTGCGAGACAATCAGGACAAAGGCTAGAGGAATTTATGTTTGATTGTTCAAGTCATGCTGCAAATAGTGAATTTGTAGTCGTTACACACGGAGGAATTATTACTGATTTTATGATAAATGTTTTTTCAACCCAGCAATTAGACGATTTATGTCCAAATTTTAAAACCGTCCAAAGCTTGCTTATACCAGAATGCTCAATTACGGTCATTCGTTATGATGAAGGTAAATATGATATAGATGAATTTGCTTTGACCTTACATTTAACTGAATCCGACATACCCGAAATATAAAATTGATTCTGATTTAGGAAAAATAGAGGTGATTCTAATTCTGAAAAATGCTAACTGGACAGTTGTGTTCCTAATGCTTTCATCATCTAGCTATGCAGGCGGGCTTGGATTTATGCCACTATTTACATATTCACCTATTTTCGGGTTCCTTTTCGGCTTCATTTTTCTAATTATAGCTTTAGTTTTAGAAATTAAGAAAAATAGAAAATCCAAAACGAAATAATGTGTTATCCCCTTAAGGCTGTCAGTTCATTGATAGCCTTTTTTCATATGCTTTTTAATTTTTTTTTTTGTTAAGGGCATGGATTTTCGGAATTGTAACAATAATAATATCATTAAATACAATAACTTTTTATTGTAAAACGATAAATCATGTATTATAATCAATTTGAAAATAAACAAGTGAGGTGCTTTTTTTATGAAATCTGGTTCTACACTCTTTTTAAAAATAGCTGTTTTTCTAATTGGAACTCCAGTTCTTGCTTTGTGCATATTTGGCTTGATTAAGTTAATGAATAATCCGGTAAATCCAGCTTATGCTTATATACTTTATCCAATTTTAATTGGTATGTATGTGTCGGCGATCCCGTTTTATTTTGCATTGTATAATGCTTTTCGACTTTTAAATTATATTGACGAGAACAAAGCCTTTTCACAAATTTCTGTGAAAGCTTTAAAAAATATCAAATATTGTGCAGTTACTATCAGTAGCTTGTATGTCGTATTGATGCCATTTGTTTATCTCGTAGCAGAGAAAGACGATGCGCCAGGACTTATCATATTCGGAATGGTCCCTATCTTTGCTTCGATGGTCATTGCGGTATTTGCTGCAGTTCTTCAAAGGCTTTTACAAGAAGCGATTGATATAAAATCTGAAAATGACTTAGTAGTCTGAGGTGATAATATGGCAATAATAATCAATATTGATGTGATGCTAGCTAAACGTAAAATGAGCGTGACAGAACTTTCGGAAAGGGTTGGAATCACAATGGCTAACCTTTCAATCTTGAAAAATGGTAAAGCAAAGGCGATTCGGCTTTCGACTTTAGATGCGATTTGCAAGGCGTTAGAATGTCAGCCTGGAGATATTTTAGAATACAAAAACGATGAAGACATTCAAGAATCATAATTTTGCAGTGAACATTTATCGTTAAATCTAATAGCTACTATAGTAGTCATGATTTTCATATAGTAAGAAGAAAAAACCGATGGAGGCTTTAAGTATGAGAGCACTTAAACAGCTCGTTCGTTTTGGGTGGGAGCAGGCCTTATCATGTTTGTTTCCTGTCGTGATTTTTGCTTCTTTGGCGTTGACAAAAATCATTCCGCTTCCCTTTTTGCCAAGGTATGATTGGCTGCTTATCATTTGCCTTTTCATGCAGTGGTTGATGGTGCGTTCTGGACTTGAAACAAAGGATGAGCTTAAGGTCATTTCATTGTTCCACCTTATTGGACTTGCGCTTGAGATTTTTAAGGTACATATGGGCTCATGGTCTTATCCAGAGGAAGGATATTTCAAAGTTTTTGGAGTGCCTTTGTACAGTGGATTTATGTACGCAAGTGTGGCGAGTTATCTTTGTCAGGCGTGGCGGAGACTTAACGTTCAATTGGTCAAGTGGCCACCATTTTTTGTCGTTGTCCCTCTTGCTGCTGCGATTTATTTGAATTTTTTCACCCACCATTATTGGATTGATGTTCGCTGGTGGTTATCAGGCCTTGTCATAATTGTCTTTTGGAAATCATGGGTCACATATGAGGTTGGTGGAGCTCTCTACCGTATGCCACTTGCACTTTCCTTTGTCCTCATCGGATTTTTCATATGGATCGCTGAAAACATCGCAACGTTCTTTGGCGCTTGGGAATATCCAAACCAAACGAAGGCATGGAGTCTCGTCCATCTAGGCAAGGTGAGCTCATGGCTCTTATTAGTAATTGTCAGCTTTCTTATCGTAGCGACGTTAAAGCTTATTAAAGGGGGAAATCCTACTAGGATTGATACTGGCAAGGGGCTCATTGTTGAAAATTCTCCAAGTGTACAAAAGAGTGAATAAGAAATTTTGAAAAAGCAACGTTTGAATGGTTGCTTTTTTTATATAATTTTTTAAAGGTGAATTATTAAAATAACTCATTTAAGCATAAAGTAATATAAATCCTTTAAAATGTCGTAGATTTAATGTTATTTAACACATGGGATAACCTCACAAAACCTCAACACTTTGGGAAAAATAGTAAAAATGTTAGGCTTCTTGATTGAATTCAATACTATTTTAATAAAGTTTTTTAATTTCCGCTTTTGTTCCTTCTCACGATTTTCTGCATTCAGTCATTTATAGTAAATTAGAACCATTTTTCCTATGAGATTCACGGTTAGTGAAATTGAATTCGATTATTTTTCTTGCAGAATGATACCTTACTCATTTATTCTAAGAAGCAAAAGATCGTCAAACTATTATACTTAGGGTTAAATAGTTGATCCCCTTGATAAAGGTGAAGTAATTTTTATTAGTTATTTGTATCATTTCACACCCACGTGAAGTGAAAATAGGAGTACATTCAAATATATTGATCGTTATGATTGACATGTTTCTTTGAGGAGGATACACAAGAAAATGGAAAAATCTAAAGGTTTTATCGAATCAGAAATAAGCAAGGCAATTACGCAATGGGAAAAGGATTTTCTTGGGCGTGGCTCTATATCTGTTAAGACAGATATTTTACGGGATATGATCATTGTAAATTTACAAGGGATTTTAACACCTGCTGAATATAACGTATGTGAAACAAAAGGTGGAATGTTAAATATAAAGCGGACACGTTCGGAGCTAGTTGAATCAGGTATCGAAGAGCTTTATAATATTGTCTTAACGGTAACAGGGGAAAAGGTAAAAAGCTTTCATACTGACCTCAGCTCTCGCACGGGAGAACGAATAATGGTATTTAAATTGTTTAATGATCTTGAGAAAAAATTTTAAAAATCTATTTAAAATAGGCTAGCATATGGCTTTTAAAAAAATTATTTAATGTGTAAAGTATCAATGGCTAAAAGCGATTGACTAATATAACCGAAAATAAAATCTCATCAAGAAGTTGACAAATTAAAAAAATTTAGTTTATATTAAATTTAACATAATAATCGGTAGTTGTTATTTTCAATTACTTTCATGATGATTAGGGCTTTAGCATTTTGTTAATAGTTATATTGACTGAATGAAAAAGTATCCGAAAATCTGAAGGGGATTGAAATATAAGTCTAGAATTCCATAACTTAGACAAATGAGATTAAAACAAAAGCTGTAATTAATTATAAATGGTAGCTCTTCAAAAAACTTCGGTAAAGTTAGTTGAAGTGAAGCCGACAATTTTCAAAATTCAATGATTTTAAAACATCATTGAATTTTGAGGTTGTCGGTTTTTTTATTGGGTAAATATCAAATGGGATTTATGGGAAATGTCAGCTTAATTAAAAGGGAGAATTTTAAATGTTAGTTTCGCTGAGTTCATCAACATTTTTAACATTATATTTTATTATGCTTATTGCTTCTTGCTTAAGTGGATTCATATTTTTACATTCAAAAATGCCATTAAGCTTTGTGCGTATTCATATCTTTATTGTTGCTTTACCTCCACTTGTTTCATTACTTGCACTTATTAATACTAATTCGAATGAAGTTGTCGGTCTTTGGCACCTAGATTCTTTAGCTTGGTTATTGGCTTTCTTCGTTCTTTTTATGGGTTTAATTATTCAGCGCTTTTCCGTTCGTTACTTAATGGGTGATCGCTCATATAGAAAATATTTTACACTTTTTACCTTCACTACAGCTGCAGCTTCAGTTGCCTGGTTAAGTGATGATCTTCGCTTAATGGTCGTATGCTGGGGGATAACTCTTATCGGATTGACCCTCCTTATAAGGTTGAACAGCAGCTGGAAAGTTGCAAATGAGGCAGCAAGAGTTTCAGGACGTTTATTTGCAATAAGTTGGGTTTTACTATCATCTGCGGTAGTTTGGCTTTATCTAGTCACAGGTCAATGGCAGCTATCTTTCGTTCTAACTGATGAAATTTTAGCTCAACTTGGTGATTTGGAGAGAACAGGAATTAATTTATTGATCATGTTTGCTGTGATGATTCCAGCAGCGCAATGGCCTTTCCAGCGATGGCTAATAGAGTCTGTAGTTGCTCCAACTCCTGTTTCGGCAATTATGCACGCAGGATTAGTAAATGCGGGGGGGATATTGCTAACGAGATTTTCTCCTCTTTTTAACGGGGATATAACGCAAATGATTTTACTAATTCTTGCGAGTATTTCCGTATTAATAGGAACTGGAATTAGCTTAGTCCAGGTTGACTATAAACGTCAGCTTGTGGGCTCAACGATTGCGCAAATGGGATTTATGCTCATTCAATGTGCATTAGGTGCCTATTTAGCAGCCATTATTCATCTAGTTTTACATGGCTTGTTCAAGGCTACATTGTTTTTACAGGCTGGTTCGGCAGTACGCAGTTATCATCCTGCAACTAGTTATAATAAAAGACCATCAAAAGTATCGATTATTTTTGGGCGTGGGCTAGGCTTACTAGTTGGGGTAGCTTTTTGGCTGATGGCTCCAGAAGAGGGGTATCAATTGGTTAGTGCAATTATTCTAGGGTGGTCGTTGTCTGTTTCTTGGACACAACTTGTTGCTTTTGGAGAGGGAAAAATTGCTCGAATGGCTGGTTTGTTATTTGTGGTTGTATTTTCGGTGATTTACTTTTTCATTCATAACCTTTTCCATCAGTGGTTGCATACAGTCGTTTATCAAAGTGAACCTCCGATGGCAGCTGTTATCGTTGTTGTCTGCATCTTGTTATTTGGTAGTGCTATTGGGGCTTTAGTTGCCCGTAATCAATCTTCTACTACATTCGCTATCCTTTATCTTTGGTTAGTTCGATTTGGTGAGGCGAAATATAAATCAGTAGAAAGTCATCCAAACTACCTTAAGCAATATTTATTCCAAGGAGGTAATCAGTGATGAGCGTTACATCAGTATTAACTAAAGGACATTTGAAAAATACAAATACTGATTTTCAAGAAAATAAACTGAATGATTTAGTTGAAACAGCTAGCAGAGTCATTACACCACTTTCGCCAATCTCTATGTTTGCAGCACGTAATCCTTGGGTCGGACTTGAAAAGCAAACATTTGAACATGTTGCTGAGTTGCTTAAAAATATCCGTGATGTCGATATCTATCCTAGTTCTAGCGTCATTCTTTCGGCAAAGGAACGAGGTGAGATTGATGAGTCCTTTCTCCAAATGGGATTGCAACAATGGCTAAACTCACAATCGTTTCGTATTCCACGGGAAGCTGCAGAGCGTTTTTGCCAGGCAGCATTAAAGCTTGAACCATTACCTTCTAATCTCGTTTCCTCACCAGAGTTAAAAAGAGTAGTTGAGGAAATCATTAGCCTTGATATGGAAGGCATTGAAGATGTTACAAGCAAACCAATAAGCTCGAAATTAGAAAATGAAAACGGTGAAACGTTAATCAATATTCTCGATCATCATGTTATCAAGTGGTGCAAATTATATTTGGATGATCAACAGGCAGGTTGGACAATGCCGAATCGAGAGGAAGGTTTCTATCGTGCGTGGCATCGTCTCATTCAATATGATCCATCACTTAACAAACTCGAGCGAAAAAGCTTAAAAGACTTACCACAAGAGGCACATGAAGCACTAACAGTATCATTATCTGCGCTGGAAATCCCTTATTCAGAGATACAGACTTATCTAGAAGGCCATCTTCTTTCCTTACCTGGATGGGCAGGAATGATGCTTTGGCGCTCCCAACAATCGAGTCATGAACGACAACTTCTAACCGAATATTTAGCGGTTCGAATTTCCATGGAATTGGCTTTAGTAAAACCTTATGTATCATTATCAAAGCAACAACAATCTGAGGAAAAGGTTTCAATTCCATCACTTTTAGCAGCATGGATTCATTGGGGGGGCCTTTCGATTAAGGATTGGTCACGAATGTCCCCATCTGAACAAACCGAATATTTATCATTTGCTTATCGTTTTGACGAAAAGCTTCGCAGAAAACTTTGGTTGGAGGCTTGGGAACAAACACACAGAGACAGATTAAGAGAGAAGATTACGTCTAAACAGCCTAAAAGTAAAAAAACTGTAATGGCTCAATTAGCATTTTGTATTGATGTACGTTCAGAGCCTTTTCGCCGCCATCTTGAAAATGAGGGCCCGTTTGAAACGATTGGTATTGCTGGCTTTTTTGGGTTACCGATTGCCACTAGGGAACTTGGGAATAAACATTGCCATCCATCCTTGCCGGTTATTCAAAATCCTAAACACAAAATAAAAGAGATCGCAAATGAAAATGAATTTAAATCTTTTCAACAACGCAAGCAGGTAGAAATTTCAATAAGCTATACATTTAAGACGATGAAGCAGAATGTGCTTACAAGCTTATTTTTACCTGAAATTAGTGGACCATTGCTTAGTTTACAAATGGTAGCACGAAGTTTTGTACCAAAAAAAGCAGATCGGTTCATTCGCAATTTTCGAAAGTCGTGGTTGCACAAACCTGATACGACACTGTCGCTTAATCATGTTCATGACGAATTGTCAGACATACCTGTTGGCTTTTCTGAAGAAGAAAAAGTGAATTATGTGCGCCAAGCTCTAAAAATGATGGGGCTAACAAAGGATTTTGCACCATTAGTCGTGATATGTGGACATAGTAGTCAAAGTACAAATAATCCTTATGCATCAGCTCTTGAATGTGGTGCATGTGGTGGTGCTGCAGGTGGATTTAACGCAAGGGTATTAGCTACCTTATGCAATTTACCTGAGGTAAGGGAAGTCCTTTCTACAGAAGGTATTAACATCCCTAATGATACGGTTTTCGTCGCAGCAGAGCATCATACAACAGTCGATGAATTAGGCTGGATTTATGTCCCTGAACTTTCTGAATCTGCACAAGAAGCATTTAATCGTATTGAGGCAATTATGCCGAAAGTAAGTCAAAATGCAAATGCAGAGCGCCTTGCTCAATTACCGAACTTCAAATCGACACTTAAAAATCCTAATGCTGAAGCACACCGTTTTGCAGAGGATTGGAGTGAGATTCGTCCTGAATGGGGGTTAGCTCGTAACGCATCGTTTATTATCGGGCAACGTGAATTAACGCAGGAGTGTGATTTGGAAGGTAGAGCGTTTCTTCATAATTATGATTGGAGGCAGGATGAAGGCGGTGAGCTCTTATCTAATATCATGGCTGGTCCAGGAACGGTGGCGCAAATGATCAATTTACAATATTATGCTTCAACGGTAGCTCCTCATTATTATGGTAGTGGAAATAAAGCAACACAAACTGTGACAGCAGGACTAGGTGTTATGCAAGGGAATGCAAGTGACTTATTGTCAGGACTACCTTGGCAATCTGTCATGCTATCAGATCACGAAGCTTTTCATGCGCCAATTCGTTTGCTGATTGTTATCCAGGCACCTAGAAATTATGTAGAGCGTTTATTAAATCATGATTTAGCATTTCGAGAAAAGGTTCAAAATGGATGGGTTAGACTTGCTAGTGTTGATCCAAATGGTCGATGGGAAAACTGGTAACTACTAAAATATTATTGTTAAAAAATCATAAAAATGATTGAGAAGGAGTATGTCTTATGAATTTAAATAATCATAAAAAGGTTTTAGTGATATCAGACTTTGCACAAGAATTGATGCCTATCCTACAACAAGTAACGACCATTCAACCAGAAAACATCCTAACACTGCAAAGCTATGGCTGCATCGTTTCACATCCTTATGGAGATTTAATGAGAGCTGTTGTCATTGCTATTTATCAAGAAAATGTTGAGGAGATTTTAGTTGTTGGAACAAAAGATCAACGGACTCCCACAGTTAAAATACCAACTCAACTTGAAGCAATAAAAGACAAGATAAATACATTGGATTATCTTTTTCAAAATAGCACACCTGAGTTTCAGGGCGGTACACTAGATGAATGGCTAAATGGAAAAGAAAACATCATTGAAAATATCGAAAAGAGTGTTGATATCATCAGACATCATGCATTAGTTCCGCCAGAAGTTAAAGTTCGTGGATTAGTGGTGGACAATCAGGATGGGAAATTCTTAATTGATGATATTCCAACGAGTAATAGGGTTTAACGTTTGATTAAAAGAACATTTTGAATGACATATGATTATCGAGATAGCTGAAAACATCGAAACGTTTTTTGAGGATTGGAATATCCATACCAACATAATCATGAAGTCTCATCCATCAAGGTAATGTGAGCCCATGTCTCTTATTAGCGATTGTCAGCTTTCTTAACCGTAGCGACGTTAAAGCTTTTTTAAGGGGGAATTCCCACTAGGATAGATGCTGACAAGCGGAAACTTATAAAAATTCTCCTAGTACAAAAAAATGAATAAGATAATTAGAAAAAGCAACCTTCGACTGAAGTTGCAATGAGAAATAGGGGGAAGGGAATACTCTTCCCCTTTAAAAATGATTAGTGATTTCTCCAAAGACATTCATCTAAAATAGGTTACACTATCTGGCTACTAAATGATAATTCACCTTTAAGACAAAACGATCGATTCACTTATATAACAAAATAGCTTTCACGATTTCGTAATAATATTCTTTCCACTTGCTAGAGTGCTTTTTCACTCGCTTTCCTCCTTCCTCATCATTTTCTTTATTCAGCCATTTACAGTCATAATGATGTATACGTTCAGCAAAATGGATCCAATTTTAATACCTTGCAGCAAGATTACAAATATTTTATGATAGAATCATAAATCAATAAAGCTGAATATATTGATATAATCAATCGGAAAATTCGATTTATATAATAAAAGAGGTTATGGCAATGGAGATCAAACAATTAATTACGTTTAAAACAGCTGCGGAAAATTTGAATTTTACGCATACAGCAAAAATTTTAAATTTTGCTCAATCAAGTGTCACTGCGCAAATAAAATCATTGGAGTCTGAACTCGGGAAACCGTTGTTCGAGCGTCTAGGAAAGCGCCTGATTTTGACAGAAGATGGGGAAAAGTTTAAATTATATGCTGATAAAATGATTATGCTTAACGAAGAAGCAAAACAAGCAATAAGTGGTGATAAAGAGTCAGCAGGGAGTCTTATTATTGGAGCGCCAGAAAGTCAATGTACATACCGACTTCCTCAAATTTTAAAGGAATTTAAAAACCAGTATCCTAACGTAAAGGTCGTATTTAAGCCAGCATATTCCGACGAGAAAGCTAGGGAGCAGCTCTTAGAGGGGGCGCTCGACTTTGCATTTATAATGGACACCTCAAAGCCTGAAGATGTTTTAAAGGTCGAGAAGCTTATCCAAGAAGATTTCAAAATGGTAGCTTCACCTGATCATCCGTTTGTAACGAAAAAGGAGATCCAGTCAACTGATCTAATCCACGAGACGCTTTTGCTTACTGAAACAGGGTGCTCTTATCGCAATTTGTTTGAAGAAATGCTAAGTGCTGAAGGGGTTTATCCATTAAATAAAATTGAATTTGTCAGTGTGGAAGCAATCAAACAGTGTGTAATGGTTGGGCTAGGTATAGCGGTTTTACCTTCAATGGTTGTTGAAACTGAGCTGAAAATGGGAAAAATGACGGAGATTGCTTGGAATGGGTTTCCTTCTCCAGTTTTTACGCAAATTGCCTGGCATAAAGATAAATGGATGACACCTCACTTACAAGCCTTTATTCAGTTAACTCGTCACATATTAAATTAAGTGAGATACTTTCATTGTTGCAATTTTACAATTTATCATTACATAACAAAACTCTCTTGTTCAATTTTGAGTAGACAAGGGAGTTTTGTCTTAAAGGAGTACCTTGTTGAAGAGATTTTACTAACTAACGATGTTATTGTAACTAAAAGCAAAGGAGAAACGTCCATTTTGTAAAGGGAGGGAGATTGTGAAAAAGCTCGTAGTTAGTTCAGTGCTCATTCTTTTATCTGCTGTTTTATTTGGCTGTAATTTATTTTCGAAAAATGATTTGCCGATTGAAATGATTGCCTTCAACAGTTTATCTGAAAAAGAACAAGATTTAATCCCTGTAAGCCCTAAAGATTCACTTGTTAAGAAAGTGACAGTTGATCACGATATAGAATCATTCATTAATCATGACTATGACAAAGACGAGGTTTACTCTGTTACATTTAACCATACAAATACAGAAACCTCTGGCAATCTAATTGTTTTTGTTGATTTGGACAAAAAGAACGTTGTTGGCAAAGGGGTAGCCAGTAAGAAAAACTAGAATAGAGGGTAAGGTATTTTCATGAAGAAACCTGTAATTTAGGAGTAACTACAGGTTTCTATATCATGACCTTATTTATCCTCTTTCATTATGTTCATTTGCTTTAATGCTTCGTTTGCTATCGTTTTTGCTTCAGTTCCAGATCCATTAAGATTTACGGCAAATACCCATGTTTCTTTATCTGTTTCGATAAAACCGATGTACCACCCTAATCCCATATCTGAAAGCCTTGTTCCTGTTTTTCCGTGAAGAATATACTCATCCTGTTCATCTTGGATCATCATTCGTTTCACTGTCTTTTGGATCGTTTCCTGAAAGGGGAGTTCCTCTTTAACAAGGTCTTCGATGAACTCAACCTGTTCTTTGGCGGAAATCTTCAATGTGCTGTCTAGCCAGAATTGGTCAATGCCTCCTGATATATCTTTGTTTCCGTAGTTTATTTTGTTGATAGATTCCTGCATCTTTTCGTTTCCGATATCTCTTGCCATATCTTGATAAAACCAAACGGCTGATTCTCTCATTGCTGAGGCTAATGAATGGTCACGATTCCAGCCTTCGAATTCTCTTTTCACACCATCCCAACGCTTCACTTCATACTCGTCTCTTACTACACCTGTTTCCAATCCGATTAAAGAATTTGCCACTTTAAATGTTGATTCAGGAGTAAATCTTTTTATGCTTCTTTCCTTGTTATAAAGATAAATATCATCCTTTTTCACATTTTTAAGCACCATAGTCCCGTCTTTTCCATTAAACAAATTTTCGATGTTTAGTTCCTTTGTTTTTTGCGCCTTTGCTTCACTGACATTTACTAGATTTGTTTGAACGAGGAGCATTAAGAGCATAAAGAATGCTGCAAGCTTAAACCACCTTTTCGTTGAATCATTCATCAGTAGAGTGCCTCCCTTTTCCTTTGTTTTTCATTTGTGTATGTTGTTTCATTAGACGTAAATTACGCTTTTCTCAAAATTTCGCCACCCTTCACTATGATTATAAATTGGGAAACTCAAATATTACAAGTGTAATATTTAGATGCCAAAGAATGAAATCCTTCTTTTCATTGCGGTTTTCTCTAAAATTACTCAAAAAGTACTATAATCTAGGAACGTAGAAGAGTAGCAAAAAGATCGATTTCACAATGAAATCGATCCTTTATATGTATTTTACTGTATCACCGTAACCCAATCGCGATATAAATGGCTGTTCCCCAGATAAATATTGAGGAGCATTTGTTGAAGATGTTCATTAATGCTCCTGTCCCATCTAACCTTTTCATTGCTGCACCTGCGACCGTTAATCCGAAGAACCAAATCCAGGATACGAGAATGCAAGCAATCGTAAATAAAAATTGTTCTGTTCCGACATATTTTAATGCACTTGTTCCAATAACACCGACGATATCTAAGATCGCATGTGGGTTTAATAAAGAAACGGATAGAGCGAAAACAATTTGTTGCCGGATTGATAATGCTTTGCCCGTTTCCTTTGCTTTAGGTTCAGACCGCCAAATCGCATATCCCATGTAAAATAAAAACAAAATGCCGACAACCATTAGGCTTATCCGCAGCCATTCAAATTGAAGGACGATAACAGATAAGCCGAATATCGCTAAAACGATCAAAAGTGTATCACATAGGGCGGCAGTTATCGTCGCAGGAAGTGCTTGAAGTAGCTTTGGCTGTGTGGCTCCCTGTGAAAACACAAATACGTTTTGTACGCCTAAAGGTAAAATAAGTCCGAATGCTAGAATGATTCCGTGAAGAATAGGTTCCATTTTTATCAACTTCCTTTCAATTTCTATCTTACTATGATAAAACTTAAAGAAAACGACCAATTGGATGGCTTTTTATCCATCCAATTTAAGAGGGGATATATTTTGAAGTGGGTACCAAACCGCAAGTCTCATTTGACGATTCAAGAGCAAATTGTCGAATGGATAAAAGCTCGGATTGAAAGGGGAGATTGGACTGTTGGCACAAAGCTCCCGACACAGCGACAACTGGCAACACAATTTCATGTAAATCGAAGCACCGTCCAGCTTGCACTTGATGAATTAAAGGCAGATGGTTTACTTGAGTCAAAAATGGGCTCAGGTGTATTTGTTGCTAATCATTCATGGAATGTGCTTTTGAACAGGTCTCAGCCGAATTGGAAGCAGCATATTGAATCAAGTATTTATAAGCCAAACTATCACACGATTCAACTCATCAATGAATATGAGCAATACGACCATATCATCCGCCTTGGAACAGGTGAATTATCACCAGAATTACTCCCGACAAACCAAATTGAACAGTCTTTAAAGGAGATTTCCCTTGATGCAAAATCAATTGGCTATTCACCGCCAAAAGGGAATGAGCGGCTTAGAAACATCATCTGTGAATATGTAAAAAAGCGCGGTATTCAAACAGAGCCAGAGAACATCCTTATCGTTTCCGGTGCGCTCCAAGCCCTTCAATTAATTGCAATGGGATTGCTAGAGGAAGGCTCGATCGTTTTTCACGAGCAGCCATCATACTTAAGCTCTGTCCATCCATTTCAATCTGCTGGAATGCGGATGATTTCAGTTATGCGAAATGCCAATTTATCTGATCATTTAAGAGTTTTGAAAAGAAAAAGGCAGTCGTTATTTTACACTGTTCCGACTTTGCATAATCCAACAGGGGATAGCTTGTCTGTAAAAGAAAAGGAACAATTATATCATGTGTGCAATGAGCTCCAAATCCCAATTATTGAGGATGATGTATACCACGAATTGTTATTTGAGCCAGCTTCACCTGCAATAAAATCGTTTGATACATCTGGGCAAGTCCTTTATATAGGGAGTGTATCTAAAACGTTAAGTCCAGGCTTACGAATTGGCTGGGTTATCGCACCTTCACCTGTCATTACCAGATTAGCAGATATTAAAATGCAAACAGACTATGGTTCAAGTGCCTTTTCCCAAGAAATTGTCGCACACTGGATTTCAACTGGTTTATATGAAAATCATTTAACTAACCTACGTGAGCAATTGAAGAAAAGGGCAGCATTTGTTGAAAGGGTTTTAGAACAACAATTTAGTAAAATGGCTACATGGAAAAGGTCAGAGGGAGGCTTTTATTTTTGGCTACGATTTAATCAACCGATTGTAAATAAATCGTTATTTTTAAATCTACTAAAACAAAATGTGTTAATAAACCCTGGCTATATTTATGATTCAAGTGATTTACATCATATTCGTCTTTCCTATGCGTATGCTTCTTTGGAGGGATTAAAGCTAGGATTAGATCGTCTATTAAATGTAATAGGTTCTAGCTAGACCTTTTCATTGTGATCATAATACTCTATTTTCTCGCGAGAATAGAGTGTTTTTTATTATCATAGCAAAATCTAATAGTATGCTTGAAACACTGATAATTTCAGAGACCAATGTACAGGTTCATATAAGTAAAAAGCTCTATTATTATTTCACTAAGAAAACGTGATGTATTAGAACAACTAAATCTCTATTTTTTTGTAAAATCAGCTATTAAATGTAGTGAAAAATTAATTTCCAATAGGGAAAAAATGTTAAAATTTTGATAAGAATTTGTAAAATGGCTTTATTTTCCTAGGAAAGAAGTTATAATATATTCGTGTTCTTCACCTATGATTCGACTTCACCCTTACTCGCTTTTACCTCGCAAGTTCCGCAACATCTTAGTTTTCGACGTAAAATCTACATTGAAAACGGAGGTGATGATCAAAAATTCCAGTAGATGATAAGGTTTACAAGCTTCGATTCAGAAAAAATAATTAAATGAAAAGGGAGAGTTCAGTGTGATGGTGATGGTAGCAAACGAACATCCTAGATTATTTGATTATGACTACTCATGTATTTTATCCAGGCCATTTAACGTAGTACTAACATTAAAATAGGAGCTTTCAAATGTTAAAATTGTTCGCAAAGGTAGACAAAAATCCTTAAGCACGACAGCTTTGGTGAGGTGTGTGCTTAAGGACTGTTTGGAGTTGAAAAGATTCCAACTACATTTGGTATTATATCCAACTCCACATAAAAATGAAAGAATGAATTTTTTTGAGGGGAGCTATAAAAGTTATGGATGACCAATTATTACCGATCGTTGAGGATCCTTATATTATTCATGAAAATACAATGCTTATTACTCCATTTTACACAGAGCAAGCTTATCTTCATAGCCATGTGATGGAGGTATATCAAGAAATACAGGTTAAAGAGAATCCGAGAAAGATTGTCATGAATAGTTTAGAGTATTTTGGTGCTGATTTACCAGGGAGAAATCAATCGGCAGGCGGAATTTTGCGCAATCAAAGGCTGCTCCCGGTATTAATTAGTGAAAGATCAAAAATGTGTATGATTCCAACCTGTTCACCGACAAAGTCAGAAAATTGCTGGATTTCCTATCGGCATGTTCGAAGTATCGATCCGAAGGGGAATCGTTCAATTGTCACGCTAGAAAACCACAAGCGAGTCGAGCTTAACATTACCCGTGATACGCTAGAAAGACGAATAGAGAAGGCTGCACGATTAGTTGATACATATGAAATTCGTTATCAAAAGATCACCGACTTGTATCGCAGTCAAATCATTGCTGAAAGCCAAACGATTTATAAAATTCCTAGATTTGAAAATTAATGAAATTGAAATGAGAAGGAACGATTCGGACCCTTTTGTATGGTGAAAAGGATTGTTCCTTCTCCTTTAACCCTATGCTTTTACAACAATATTGGCAGAAATCCAGCCTTCTTTTCCATCAGCGGTTTTCACCTTTAGCCAAGTGATTCCACGATTATCAGTTTCTTCTTCCTCTAAGTATGTTACTGTTTCACCTAGTTTTAAGCTATCAACAATATTTCCGTCTAGGGAAGGGGTTTCCCGGATATTGCCGCCTTCTTCATATTGCTCCTTTAGTGTGTATTCTACGCCTTCAACCTGCTTTAAAGTCGTTCCTACCTTTCCTTGCAAATCACTCAAATCAAAGCCTAAAGCTTTTTTTACCTTTTCCTCTGATGCCCATTTTTCAAATTGGTACCACGATTTTGAATAGGTCGTCGTTGGGTTGTTGATAATGGCCATAGGTAAAATGATAGCTAATAAAAGGGCGGTAATCCGGAACGTTTTTCTTAGCGTGTATTTATTTCTTGTCCGTTTTTTGAACAGTTGCTCAGTTTTCATAAATCCCTTTAATAGGAAGGCAATGCTATCCTCCATCACGTCAACCCATGCTGGAATGACATAGTTGCCTTCTTCGCGTCGTTTCATTAGCTTGCGATGTGCAAGCTTCATGAAAGCCAATGAGACGAGTTCAGTTATTTTTTGTAGCAAAATACTGCCCCATTTAATTAGACGGGGGAGTAGGCGTATAATAATTGGTCTTAGGCATACAACCACGATATATGTGATGATGGCGATTCGTAGCCAAACAGGCAGTAATGACAGTGGGACCCAAAGCCAAAATAGTTGATTGATAATGGTTTCCACAGTTCACCTACTCTCCTTTTGTTGAATGATAAAGACGTTTCAAATCATCTAGAGGATCTGCCTCATAGCTGACATCTGATAGACGCTTGCTCTCAGGTATAGGGTCATGTGGGAAGTATGCTCTTATTTTCGCAATTTGCTCCTTCGCTTCAAACTCACTAACGGAAGGGTCAAGCAGCAATTTTCTGACTTGGTCCTGCACTTCGAGACGGAAGCCTTCCTCATTTTGTAAGCGAGCTTTCACGATATCACGAGCATCCTGATTTTCCTCAGCAATAAGTAAGGCAGTCAGCAAGTCGCCCTTTTCGATTGCATCCTGTATTTCCTTAGCAAGTGAGCGAGCCTTTATTAATCTCTTTTCCCGTCGGTGAACCTCAAGCTCATGCTCCTGGTCAATCTCTCTAAATTTCTTGTCATGCTCCTGATCATTTGTACTTTGCTTCACAAGAACATTTATATCAGTAATCGCAACACCGACTTGTTTTAACCCTGCAACCATTGATGAATGCTCGTGAAGATCCTCGATATGACGCTTCACTCGTTTTGACTCAGAAATTGGGTAATCGATCGTAATTTCCTCAAGCCAGTATGGAAGCTTCTTTTTAATATAGGTGACGATTTCTCCAGCATTTTGTTGGATTAATGAAATTGGGTCAACAACCTTATAATCAATCGATAAGTCAATTAAAAATTGGCGACCGCGATCCTGAGAAGGGACCTCTTTTTCAAAATGAAAATTTAACGTCGACATATTGACGATGTACATCTTCGTATATTTTCCTGCCCGTAAATCACTGCGTGAAATGCGGTCACCATTTTTCACGACTAAAAAATTATTATTTTCATTTGTATAAACAAAGGCTTGTGTCATTGATGATGCTGGTGGCTTCTCAAAAAAACTAAATTTGACTGGTTGTACATCAATTAAATTCATCTTGTCGTCCTCCTCTTTGTTCCATCAGTTCTATCGGTTCTGAAGTCATATGTAGCTTCAGCAAATGATTTATTCGGTTATTGGCATATATATGCTCGTAATTATGAGAGCAAAAAGAATTAAAATTCATCTTATTCATGTTAAGCTGCTTTAAAAAATTCGGAAGTCTCAAGAAATAGTTAGCTAAATTTAACCCAGCAATTGTTGACCCCATCAATAAAAGAATGGAACTCCTTGCAAACTGTTAAACTAGTCCTCTTCAAAAATAATATATTCGTTAAGTCGATGATATAACTACTTTTTGGCTGAAAAGGCATCTTAAAAAAATTGATAAGTGAAATTGTCGGGTAACCCTGCACTTCCTCCTCCAACATTTAAAAAGGACGTGTCCATCGTTTTTAATAACTTATTCACTTGAATCACAGGATAGAAGAGTCATAACGGATTTTCTTGTAAACGTAAAAAGCTTACTGATTCGCCTTGGCGATTTTCAGGTTGATTCGACTCCCAGACTAGTTGCTCGTTCTACAATTTCCTTTCTTGTTCGACATATCCTAATTCTATTATACAAAATAAGGGTCTTTATTCACAGGGGAAGACGAGCGGAGGAGGAGGGATGGCGGAAAAAGAGTAGTTTAGGAGGTAAAGAAGGAAATTATATAAAGGAAAAAGAAATACAACAGAGAGGTGATTCTGTGAAATGTTTAGGGTGTGAGTTAGCTAATAAGATGAAACCTGTGAATGTCGTTTATGAGGACGATTTTATTTGCTGCATTTTAGACCATGACCCATTTAATGAAGGACATGTTATGATCCTTCCAAAAGAGCATTTTGAAGATGTTGATGAACTGGATGAAGAAACGGCGAATGCTATCATGCTGATATCAAGGCTGCTTTCTAAAGCTATTAAGACACTATATAGACCTGATGGGATAACTATATGCCAAAATGGGGGAATATTTAGTGAATTATCTCATTATCATATGCATGTTGTACCAAGATATAAGCATCAGTCGTTTGCTGATTTCTATTTAGAAACCCCTTTAAATAATGAAGGCTTAAAGAGTAAATTGTTGGAGACAAGAAATAAATTAGTAGAAGTAATCAAAAGAATTCTTCAATAAGGTATACATGAAAACCTAGCTTTTATGGCTAGGCCTTTTGTGTATTTTAGCATTACCTTACTCCATAGAAATTAATTTTCTTGCTTCAGCTATAATAGTTTGAATTAATGATTCAACGGTTTGATTTTTCGCCAATCTTGGGCTTTGACCAGACCATAGTGACGTAAAATCTTGCTTGTTTTGGAGAATAGAAGCTTTGCGAATATCTTGAGTAAGTGTATTTTGAATAGGGAAGTCTGGTAAAAATTTTTCGTGTTTCTTCATTTCGATAATAAATTTATTATTAATACCTCTGGCCCATTTACCTGAAAATGAACGAGTTAAAACCGTTTCGTCTTCTTTAGCATGAAGGATTGCTTCTTTATGAACCTTATGTGCACCACTTTCAATACAGGTCAAAAAAGCCGTCCCCATTTGTACACCCATTGCGCCTAAACATTTCGAGGCTATTAACCCTCTTCCATCCATAATTCCTCCTGCAGCAACAACAGGAATGCTAACATTGTCAACAACCTGGGGAATTAAGGACATTAACCCAATCGAGCTTTCTTGTGAACGGTTAATAAAGTTCCCGCGATGTCCACCAGCTTCACTACCTTGAACAACAACAATATCCATTCCTGCTTTTTCGTTTTCAACTGCCTCTGTAACAGTTGTAGCAGTTCCGATCAGAATTATGTTTGATTTTTTTAATTCAGTCATCCATTCTCTAGAAGGAATGCCAAATGTAAATGAACAAATAGGAACCTTTTCTTCAATGACAACTTTTATTTGTTGAATAAATTCCTCAAAAACACTCTCGAAATTTGGTGGTTCAACGTTATCTTTTTGGGGTAAATGTAATTGCCGACGAATAGGGTCTAAGAGTTGATTGGAAGATTTTATTTCATTCTCTGTCACTCTAAATTCGTTAGGGACAAATAGATTAATCCCAAACGGATTTGAAGTTAGCTTCTTTATTTCCCTAATTTGTTCTCGTATTTGAACAGGAGTCATATACCCTGCGCCAATCATCCCTAGCCCCCCAGAATTTGAAACCTCAGCGACTAATGATGAGGTTGTTATCCCGCCAGCCATAGGAGCTTGTATAATAGGGTATTTAATGTTTAAAAGCTCTGTCATTTCATTATTAAACATTATTTCTCACCTCGTCTGTCATTTGATTTTCCTTTAGATTTCTCTCAAGATGATAAGGATTCCTAGAAAGATGGACCCCATCAACTGTCCAATCGTATAAATAGAGTTTAGAAAGGCAATGTTCAACTGCAATTAGAGATTCATTTTCGAAGTTGAAATTCTTCCAAAAAATAATCTATTTAAAGCATATCTCTTTTTTGGTATATTGAATAATACATAATAATGAGATTTGCTATCAGGTATTTTGATATCTGAAAAGTGGTGGAGGAATTTTATGGATTTGCACTCGTTGAAAATTTTCCAGACTGTCGCAAGGCTAGGGAGTATATCGAAAGCAGCAAGAGAGCTTCAATATGCACAGTCTAATATTACAATGAAAATTCAGCAGCTGGAATCGGATCTTCAAACAACGCTTTTCTATAGGCATAATCGTGGTACTGTATTAACAACTAAAGGAAGACTGTTGCTTTCGTATACGGAAAAAATATTTGATCTTATAGAAGAAACGAAACATGTGATGATGGATGAGCAAACGCCAAAAGGTTCTTTAATGATTGGTTCAATGGAAACAACCGCAGCAGTTCGCCTGCCAGTCCTATTTTCAAAGTATCATAGACACTTTCCAGAGGTAGATTTAACGTTAAAAACAGGCTCTACTGAACAAAGTATTCAAGGTATTCTTCAGTATGAACTTGATGGTGCCTTTGTGTCTGGACCTATTCATCACCCTGATCTCATAGAGAAAGAAGTATTCGAGGAGGAACTCGTTATCATTACAGATAACGTCCATCCATCAATAGCTTCAATCAAAGATATTCAAACAAGAACATTGCTTGTTTTTCATAAAGGATGTGCTTATCGGGAAAGGTTTGAACAATGGCTACACATAGAAAAAATGATACCCTATAAGATAATGGAGTTTGGCACGATAGATGGAATTATCGGTTGTGTAGCTGCAGGTCTCGGTATTAGCATGCTTCCTTCCAGTGTAGTCGAAAATCATGTACAAGCAGGAACTGTTAAACAGCATTCATTGCCGAATTCCTACGGGAAAGTCAAAACGATGTTTATTTATCGAAAGGAAAACTATTTACCAATAGCTTTGTTAAAATTTATTGAGATGTTAAGTGAATAGGTAATTCTTTCGGAGATGATGAAAGAATAGAACAGCATTAATAAAGGGAAGAGTGAAAGTAATGAGAATTGGTTTTTTTGATTCTGGTATCGGTGGAATAACTGTACTTCATCAAGCATTGAAGTACCTACCGAATGAAGACTATATCTTTTATGCAGACACCTTACATGTTCCATATGGAGAAAAGCCAAAGGAAGAGGTAAGGGATTATATTTTTCGTGCGGCCGACTTTATGGCAAATCAAGGTGTGAAGGCATTGGTGATTGCTTGTAATACTGCTACAAGTATCGCGGTTGATGATCTTCGAAAAAAGTATGATTTCCCTATTTTAGGGATTGAACCGGCGGTAAAGCCTGCTGTTCAAAGCTGTAAAGGAAAGCGAAAAAAAGTATTAGTATTGGCGACTAGCTTGACACTCAAAGAGGAAAAATTCCATAATCTCGTAAAAAGTATAGACCATCATGATATTGTTGAAAGCTTGCCACTCCCTGGTCTAGTCGAATTTGCCGAGAGCTTTGAATTTAGAGAAGAGGTCGTCGTACCATATTTAAGAGAAAAGGTAGGTGCGTTGAATTTAGAGCAGTATGGAACGATTGTTCTTGGCTGTACACATTTCCCATATTTTGAAAATAGCGTAAGGGAAATCTTTCCTGAAAAGGTGGACATTATTTCAGGAAGTGTAGGTACCGCAAAAAATCTAAAGCGAATTCTCGAAGCAAGGAATCAAATGAACGATGGAACAGGGGATATTGTCTATTTTCAATCTGGTTCTAAAGTTGTTGATAAAGAAACCTTGGTGAGCTATAAAAAGCTAATGGGAAGGTTAGATGAGCTGGAACTATAGTCACTTAAATTAAGTCATTTCTGCTTCATGCTAAAGGTAGTGGGGAAATTCAGGATAAGAAAAGGACATACCCTATTAGTCTAATAACATAGGATATGTCCTTATTTATCTTTCCCTTTTTAAAAATTCGTACTCTTACAACCTAGTGTGCTTCCGCCTATTTTTATTTGTATGAGTAGATGATTGAATTGTTCAGTCGGAATTGGTTTTGAAAAGAGATAGCCTTGTCCATAGCTGCAGTTGAAGCTTGAAAGAACCTGTGCTTGATGCTCATGCTCAATTCCTTCAGCAACGATATTTAAGTTGAAATTTAATCCTAAATCAATAATTGTTTTTACCATCGACTGATTTTTTGGATCTGAAATATTGTCAATAAATGATTTATCAATTTTTAGCGTATCAATTGGAAGCTCCTTTAAAACATGCAAGGACGAATAGCCTGTTCCAAAGTCATCAATCGATAGCTTTACTCCAAGCTTTCTTAGCCCGGATAAAATCAGTAGCGATTCATTCATGTTTTGCATGATGCTTTCTGTTATTTCCAGTTCTAAGTACTGTGGATCAAGTCCAGATTCAGTAATGACCCTTTTAACCGTTAATAAAAAATCACTGTCTTGAAATTGGCGGACAGAGACGTTGACGGAAACAGAAAGATAGGGGAGCCCGCTATTCTGCCACAGTTTATTTTGCTTGCAGGCTGTCATAAGCACCCATTCGCCAATGCTAATAATTTGTCTAGATTCCTCAGCAATCGGAATAAACTCACTTGGTGCAATGACCCCTAATGTAGGGTGTTGCCAACGTAATAATGCCTCCATACCAACTAATTTTCTCGTTTTCAAATCAATTTTAGGCTGATAATAGAGCTGCAGCTGATTTTTTCCAATGGCGTTACGCAGCTCAGTTTCAAGCAGCATTTTTCGATTCATCGTTTCATTTAGCTGAGAGCAATAAAATTGGTAGTTATTTTTTCCTTTTTCCTTAGCTAAATACATGGCGGCATCAGCATTTTTAAGTAAAGAGACAGGGTTTGCTGCGTTTTCTGGATACATGCTGATGCCAATACTCGGTGTTATCGTTATGTCATAGTCAGCAATTTTAAATGGCCTAGAAAATTCAGCTAGAATCTGTTTAGCTGTTGTGATACTATCGTCTTTTGTCGTATTGACTACTAGAAAGATGAATTCATCGCCACCCATTCGGTAAATGCGTGCACTTTCCTTTGCGATTGATTTTAGTCTTTTCGCCACTTCTTCTAATAGGCTATCGCCAATATAATGTCCAAACGAATCATTGATATTTTTAAATCGATCTAAATCGAATAAAAGCAATGCAATTGGGTTCGGGCTTGAATCCACTTTTTCTTGAAGCTGGGTAAAATCCTCTGTTAATTTTGCGCGATTGTATAAGCCTGTAAGAGGATCGTGGTATGCTAAATGATGATATTCAGCAATTAATAAATAATTTTTTCTTACTAAAAGAATTTGCCTGCCAATAATTAAAAACAAGGTTAGGCAAAGACCGATCGTAAGGGAATTAAAATACCAGTTTGTGCTTTCTAAATAAAGGACGAGTAAAATCATGACGCTTAAGTAAGGGAAGATATAGCCATTATTTTTTGTTAACGTATCTGTAAACCATTCTCGCTCATTTGCCTTTTCCTTCGTGTACAAGCCTCCAAGTCCAATGATTAAGATGGCAATCGTTAACAATGGATCAGTCATATTCCCTGGCAAAAAATCATTTTTTAGATTTTGGAAAATATAGATGACATCCGCGATAACTAGAATAATAGAGCCGCCCATAATAAAAAGGGAAGACCTTTTATCTTGGATAGCGGGAAACAGATAGAATAAGTAAGTGATTGTAAATGATATGCTCCAAATGATGACTGGAAAGCATAACGAAATAATCGTTGAGAAAAGCGAGAAATTTCTATAAGGCAAAATAGGATTTACGATGTAATGAATACTAACCGTCATGACAACTGTCATAAAGATGATGAGATTAAAGAAAAAAGGACGATTTGGATTTGTTTTGATTTGTCTAATTTTATATGCTAACCCGGTAAGAAATAGAAAATAAGCGGATAATAAAATGATAGCGATTTCTATATTGTGTGTCCGGTTAGTTAAAAGAAAACATAATAAGGTGAAATGAAATAGCGTAAAAAATAAAATCCCAATACTAAATAGGAGCCAAAAATAGCGATTTTTATCTGCCATCGTTTGATAAGCTTTAAACGTCCAAGAAAAGCTTACAAGGCCTGCGACAATGGGAAGAAAGGATGCGATAAAGGCTCTCATCCAGAGATTGTCGTGAAATAAAATGAGACTAGCGTAGTATACTGCAATAAGAATGAAAAAGAATAAGTAGGCTGAACGCTTTGATTTTAACATCGTAGTACCTCACAGTTAGTCACTAAAAGTAAATTGTGTAAATAAAAAAGGCTATTTCCCATTGGTAATAACCTTTTTCGCTATTCCTTTGGTAACTCAGCCACCATAGTTTCCTTTAGGTCTGTAGCTTTGCGTCTTCACCTTTCGATGAGTTTGCCTTTTTAGTAGAATAATTCTATTTTTTCTTACATTCTATCATAAAATGCCTCATCACATCATTCTTTTTTCCTAGATTATATGTGAAATTGTCGTAATTTGTCGACAAACAAATATAATAAAAACGAGCATCCTTCATTGGGGACTGTCCCCAAGAGGTTGCTCGCTTTGCTTTAGTAGCTTTTCCATGCTTTTTCGTATTTTTCGATAATCGTTGGACGGGTTAGTGTGTTTGTTTCGATTGGTACTTTTCGCCCCTTTTCATCGACGATATCTTTGTCAATATCCTTGCCGAACGTTGTAAGACCATCGAGGACATCATTCGTTAAAAATTCCGTTTCGACGGTTATTTTTGCATCTTTTAGGTTGACGGGCTCTCGTTTCGCAAGAACAAATCCCCAATCTCCAAAGCTTGGGACATCTACGTGAAGGTTGGCTGTTTGTAGGTCAGCAGCCTGAACGGTTTGGTTAATCGACCAATAAACCTCTGTTGCAAACGTTGGGCTCGTTGCCTGGATCATCATTGAGCCGCCTGGTGTTAAATGATTTCGCAGCAGCTGATAAAACTCAAGTGTATACAGCTTGTTCAATGATTCATTATTCGGGTCAGGCAAATCAACGAGAATGACGTCGTAAAATTGCTTGTCCCTTTTTAAATATTGAAACGCGTCCTCGTTAACAACATTGACACGTTCATCCTCATACGAATGTTTATTTAATGTGACGATATCACGATTCGTTTTACCGAGCTCAACGACCTTTGGATCAAGGTCTACGAGTGTCATCGATTTAACCTCATCATATTTTTGCAGCTCGCGTAAGGCTAAGCCGTCACCGCCGCCAAGAATAAGAATGTTTTCTCTTTTCTCCGCTGTTGCCATTGTAGGATGAACAAGTGTCTCATGATAGCGATGCTCATCAGTTGAGCTAAATTGCAGCTGACCATCAAGGAAAAGCCGCAAATCACCTTGTTCCTTCGTTAAAATGATTTGCTGGTAGGCGGTTTGCTCTGTATAAATTATCGGGTCTCGGTAAAGCTTTTGTTCAAACGTAAACGCTGTTTCCTCACCGAAAAATATCCCGACGATGAGCAGAAGGAAGATTGCAATCCCAGCTGTAAAATGGCGTTTGAACGTTTTTATTTCCTTTTTAAAATAGAGAAGGATCCAGAGTGCCACGATGACATTAATTAATGCTACGATAAACGCTGTTTTCACTAGGCCAAACTCTGGTCGAAACAAGTAGACGAAGAGGATACCACCAATTAATCCACCTGCGTAGTCTGAAAAAAGCACTCGTGCAGTACTTTTTTGAACGGTGACACCAATTTCATTTGCTTTACGAATTAAAATCGGTAATTCAACACCTGTTAATCCTCCAACAACTAATGTAATCGTATAAAGGAATAATGAATCCATTCCTTCGCTTAAAAACGCGGATACCCCGAAGAGGAGGAAGGTTGAAAATCCGGCTAGAATTCCAATGAGATATTCAATCCAAACAAATGATAAAATTAAATTTTTTGTTACTCTTTCACTTATTGACGCACCGATTCCCATTCCTGTTAGAAAAAGAGAAATGGTGAGGGTGTATTGCTTTACACCATCACCAAGTAAATAAGAACCAGCTGCGCCGAATAGAACCTCGAAGATAATCCCGCAAACGGAAACGATCCCTGAAGCCCAATAAATCGCTTTGCTTTGTTTATTCTTTTTCTCACTCACTATAAAAGTCGTCTCCTTATGTTACGTAATCGATGCACCGATGACAAATCCAAGGCCGATCGATACACACATGCTGATAATGCCGACTGAAATGTTTCCCTTTTGCAATTGTTCTTCAACAGAGAATTTTCTTGTGAAAAGCTCAAATAGAAGATAAGCAACCATTTGCAATAAAATTCCGTATGCGCCCCAAATCAGTGTATCTAACACATTCGCACTATGGTAAATCGAGAAGGATAGAATAATACAGATACCGACGATTTTCCCGCCAATCGAAAGAGAGACAGCGTGGTTTCCGTTTAGTACCTCATCCCAGTCTTTATATTTCTTTGTAAGGAATTCGAAAATAACTAATCCAATAAGTACAATAATAATGGCGATTACGAAGTAGACAGCCGTTAAAATAAATGGTTCCATCTGATTCATCCTTTCTCATATTCATTTTTTTGTGAAAGCTATAATGACAAATTTTGTTGCTTTCGGTTGAGTTCCTGAGGTTCCCTCTTGACTCTTTTTGCTCCTAGTGAAAATTTATTTTCCAGCACCAGGTCCGCCACCACGAACGGTTGACGTACTTCCTCTTACAGAAGTGGAACCGCTTGTTGAACTTTTATATGTACCGCCTGATGCTCCATATCCTTCATAGCAGTCATCATTTGTTGCAGAGCATTTTCTTTCCCTTTTGTTTGCCCAATTATCGTCCCTAAGAATATCATCTAAAATCCATAATGCAAATAATCCATTGAAATAATTAGGATGATAATTGTTCCGGACAAAGTCATAGGAGGATATTTCGACCATTGTGTCATCCTGATTTTCTTCAGAAAGAGTTAGACTAATAAAAACATCCTGGTAAATAAGGACTTGCTTATTATTGACCTTTTCGCTTATTTCACGTGGTTTTTCATGATCCTGTAGTTCTTTTGACACTTCATCGATTGATTTGTTTTCTGCGAGGTAGATTTCTGAGATGTCATTTGATCCTGACTGACCTGTGACAACGTCTTGAAGGATATAATTCGTATCGATATATTCGGCTATTTCATCTTTGAAAATCGTTCCGCTCGTTGATCCTTCAATATTTCCACAAGCGGCTAAAAGGAGTGAAAAAGATAGCATAACAAAAAGAAGTGGTTTTTTCATTGACTCACCCTCTTTCATTTTGGAATATGAATTTGTTTTCATGATAAAGGGGCTGTTTTTAGTAAGGATGAGCCCTCACGTTGAAACAGTCCCTTCATACGTATTTGTTTGATTCACTTGTAGTGTGTACGTAATAGGTTGTTACTCTTTTCCTAATTTACGTTTTAACGCAGCAAGCTCGTCATCAACATCATTTTTTTCTAATGATTCGAATTCATCATCAAGGCTTTTGTTTGAAGAGCGTAAGTCTTCACTTGTTTCTGCTTCTGCTTCAAATTGGAGAACCTTTTCTTCCATTCGTTCGAAGCCTCGTTTTGATTCGTCAGAACCAATACCAGAAAGGGTACGGTTCATTTTTGTTTTTGCCTTCGCAGATTCCGCACGAGCTTTTAAGGAATCCTTTTTTAGCTTCATTTGATAATATTCAGCCTTCATTTCATCAAGCTTTTTACGCACAGCTTCAGAATCAAGCTTCGCACGTTCGTATGATTCCTTTAATGTTTCCGCTGTTTGTGTGTGAAGCTTTTTATCCTCTAGCGCGCGGCGAGCTAAATCATCGTTTCCAGCTTCAACTGCTTTAAGCGCTTGTTCTTCACGCTTTTCAACCATTTTTTGTGCTTCTTCATATTTCTTTTGCAGCATTTTTTCATTGGCAATTTGCTTAGCAACAGCTGCTTCTGCCTCGCGAATATCTGATTCCATATCGCGCATAAATTGGTCTAGCATTTTTACTGGATCTTCTGCTTTGTCTAATAATGCATTAAGCTCTGAGTCAACAACTGTTTTTACACGTTTAAAAAATTTGAACATTGTTTATTCCTCCTATTTGCTTGCAATAAATTTTAATTCATATTCTTCAATATCATAACCAGCACTTACTTCAATTTCGCTTCCCCATTTTTCAACAGAGAGGTACTTTTCTTCTTCTTCATCACAATAATCATAGTACTCACAAATCATACCATTAATATTCTGATTTCTTCCTATGCCAGTTACGCGTGCTTTCCCTGATTCATCAAGGTAATAAGTAATTCCCTCATGACGAATTTTTTTCGGGATCGGTTCATCCAGCTTTAATTTTACCTTTTCATAAATACCAAGGTAAAGCTCATCGTCCATCTCAACGCTTAACCAAATCGTTTTTGCGACACCTTCAAGCTGGTATGCATACCATTTGAAGCCATGGTCATCATAACTAATCTTTCCAACAACCTTATAATCCTCTAAATCATATGTCACAATATCATTTGGCTGAAGGTTAAATACATTCCGTTCCTCGACGGACCTAGGAGCATCGTCCTTCTTTCCAAACAACCTGCTAAAAAAACTCATGCACCCACCTCAACTTCATATCCTTAAACATACTATAATCATCTCACAACACCTAATACGAATTAAATAGGAGAAAGTTTCGCATTTTCCAGATAATTTTAATAGATTTTTGGGGACAGTCCCCGTTGGGTAGGTAATTAGTCCCTTTTGGTGGGAGAGAGGATGGGAGGGGGGACAGTCCCCGAAAAGGATGTTTTACAAGGGAATTGAGCTAATGTCATTAAAGTGGGGGACTGTCCCCAATCTTGATAGAATAAGGTTTGTGGCACATTAATAGGGGGATTTCGTTGATTTGGGGACAGTCCCCCAAACGGTGTTACTTGTGTTAAAACTTTGGGGACTGCACTGTTTTGGGGACAGTCCCCAAATTGCTACTCACACTGCCTTTTTGTTGATGTAGATAAGACCGCTGGCGAAGAAGAGGATAAATCCGCCGATTATTGCATAGACGAGTGATTCGAATGACATGAAAAATCCGCCCCATGGTCCTTCGCCACCTTTTGGAATCATTGTGAGGAATGGTTGGACCCATGGATAGAAGGGTGCATATGTTTCTGAGTTTGCTACTAAAATATTCGGTACTGTAAACACCACGTTAAATGCTAAAGGTGCGGCGAAGCTAGACCATGCCATCGATATGAGTAACATAATCGCAGCAAGGGGAAGGGTGGCAATCCATCCGCCAACAAAGCTCCTTACCATGACATCATAAGGAATCGGGTCTTCAAATCCTTTAATAAACCCTATCGCAAGCCATTCTACTAAAACAAGACCTTGGTTAATCGCAATAAGCATAATCGTAAGAAAGAATTTCGATAGATACACATTCGTTCTTTTCACAGGAAGACTTAATAATTGCTTCCATCCGCCATTCTTGTGCTCATATCGGCATAAGAAGCTTGTAAACACACCAATAATGAGAGGGAGGAACAAGATGGTATGGATGGGTGTCATAATAACCAGTGGGATCACCCATTCATTTGGTGCCCCTTCAACCTGCTCGGTCAGAAATCCAGCAACAAATGCGAACGCTGGACTGACAAATAATAAAAGCCATATATAAGTTTTCCGCATTTTTAAAAATTCAGATTGCACTAAATTCCAAAACATTATTTCACATCCCTTTTTTGAAAATCAATCATCCCAAGGAAAAGAATGACGATGCCAACAGCTAGTCCAGCTGCTACATACCAAATAGGTTCCTGATCCCCCATTAATGTTGGCCACTTCCAAATGAACCAATCAGGAATATTGCTTGAAAAGAAAGGAGCAATTGTCCCGAAAATTCCAATCGTTAACGGAATCGCCTGATTGTCAAATGTAATCGAAAGCCAAGTTTGAATCGCTAAAATTGGCAGTCCAGCAATTAATGGATAAAAGCTGCTGATTAAAATATCATCGAGCGGCATTGGGGAAGAGCCAAACCCTAATCCAAGTCCTAAAAAAATCGTTCCAACGAATAAAAGGACACATGATAGAAGGAGCATAAACAAAATAATAAAAAACTTAGATGAATATACGACCCGACGTTTTATCGGTAAGCTTAGAAGATGCTTCCAGGAGCTCTGTTGATGCTCGATTGAAGCAATTTGTGATGCTAAAATCGTAATTCCAAGCAATAGTGCCAGTGATGTAAAGCTATTAAGATTACCGAGTAAATCCCGCCAAACATCCTTGCTTCCACCAACTAAATAGTCATAGCGAACCCCGTAATTCACCATTTGTAGTGAGATTACACCGAACGGACCTAGAAAAACGAGAAACCAAAACCATTTCCGTTTGACCTTTAATAAATCAGCTTGCAGTGCCGCCAACATGCTTCGTTCCTCCTTCATTCGTTAAGTCGAGGAAGATGCTTTCCAACGATTTTCGTTTTTCCTCAATACGATAAATTTCATGACCATGCTGAACTAGGTGTGTAATAATGCTTGCAATTTGTTCATCGGAAATATCCTCACATAGCAAATAATCATTCTCGTTTTCTACAATATGTCCCATTGTCAGTAACTGTGTTTTTGCCTTCATCGTATCCTTTACCTTAATGGCGATTTTTGCTCTCGCTTTATTACGAAGGACTTCAATTGAATCCTGGAAAATCATATTTCCCTTTGAAATAATGCCAACCTTCGTCGCCATCTGGTCAATTTCACTTAACAAATGACTAGAAATTAAGATAGTAATGCCATAATCCTTGGGCATTCTTTTAATCAAATCGCGTATTTCATGGATTCCGGAAGGGTCCAGTCCGTTTGTCGGTTCATCTAAAATGAGTAGCTCTGGATTTGCTAAAATCGCTGATGCAATGCCAAGTCGCTGCTTCATCCCAAGAGAATAGCCTTTCACAGCTCTGTCCGCATCCTTCGTTAACCGAACAATTTTTAACACCTCATCAATTCGGCTTTTTGGTACTTGAAGAATTTTCCGCACAGCCTCTAAGTTTTCTCGAGCTGTTAAATGCCCGTAATAAGAGGGAGACTCAACTAATGAACCAATTTTTTTTAATGCTTTTAAATGATTGCCTTTCACATTTTCACCAAATAGCTCAATGCCACCACTCGATGGCTTCATTAACCCAAGTAGCATCCGAATCGTCGTCGTCTTTCCAGCCCCATTCGGACCAAGAAATCCATAAATTTCTCCTTTTTCAATCGATAAATTCAACCTATCTACAACACGATTTCCTTTAAATGATTTTGTTAAATTCGTTGTTTTTATTAATGTTTCGTTCATTTTTATCACCTCATGTATAGCATAGGTGACGTTGGTTAAATCGAAGGATCGGTTTTGTTTAAATTTTGTTTAAAAAAGGGGGTTGGTGTTTTGGAAAAGTTAAATAAAATGAAAGCCTACTTCAGGAAAGGAGGGAGAATTAATGAATTTATACACTTAAACAAACGTTTGAATAACACTCAAAATCGTAATTTGTGTATATGAGGAAGGAAGTTTCTAGGGTGTATTTGTGAAGCTTTTCGGTGGTTTCCTCGTGCAATGCTCGCTTTCTGTGTGGTTGAACACCTGCTTACTTCTCACCAATCCCACATAAATCTCGAAAATAAAAACCCCTCCATATCATTATGAAAGGGGAGAATAGATAGAAATGGTCGTTCCATCGTTTGATGAATCAATCGTCCATTGAAGGCCCATTTCGTTTATCATGACATTAACAATCGTAAGACCGATTCCTGCACCTTGATGTTCACTTTTTTCCTGAAAGCCTGTGCCATGATCTTTAATAAGCAATTGACCGTCTTTTAAGAAAAAACCGATATATTTGCCATCTGAGGCATGTCGGATTACGTTTTGTAGCAGGTTTTCGATAATTCGCTCCATCCATTGTGGAGCAATTTCCCAACTAATTGCTTCAGTTTGAATGTCGATGTCAATTTCAAAGTCCTTTTCCTCAAAAACTGGGTACCAGCTCGCGGCGATTTTTCTTAAGAAGCGAGTCATCTCCGTTTTTTCTGGATGAAATGGATATTTTTTCGCTGATAGAAGGGTGTACGAAAACAAATTGTCGATTAGTTTGCTGACATAATCAATTTTTTCATCTATCGATGCAAGCGCATTGCTGCCTTTTGCTGTCATGACTTCTTCTTTTAGAAGAGAAAGCTGAGCACGAATCGCTGTTAATGGTGTTCGCAGGTCATGTGATAAATTAGCGATTAAATCTTTTCGTAATGTTTCCTCCTTTTGCTCACGGAGGCGGCTTTGTTCTAGCTCTGTTATCATCTGATTAAAGCTGTCCTCAAGCTGGCCGATTTCATCCATTTTTGAAATGGCGATCGTTTGGGGAATTCCAAACTCACTTTTATTTTGCATCGCATTTGATAAACGAAGCAATCGTTTATGAATTTTTCTAAAGAATAGCCATGATATTAAAATAAATACTAGTAGGAAGAGAACTAGAACGTAAATATAAACGTATCCAAAGCGACTCATATGTTTTTGAAGAAGAGGCTCGACTAAGGAGCGCTTCACTTCAATGACCATGAAGCCGTCTGATAGGTTATTACCAAGGAAGGCGACAACGGTAAATGGATCGGAGTTATAGTGATCCTTCATATATTGAACAGTAAAGG
The DNA here is from genome assembly GCF_052044855.1 of Metabacillus sp. 22489. NCBI lineage: Bacteria > Bacillati > Bacillota > Bacilli > Caryophanales > Bacillaceae > Metabacillus > Metabacillus sp. 22489. The sequence continues at coordinate 91,370 of NZ_JBQENT010000007.1, read as the reverse complement.
ATGCTGTCCACTGCTCAGGTAGGTTTTTTTCATACGAGAATTTGTCTCGGGTTTTCCCGTTTTTGTCGACCCAAAAGATATGGGAATCATCGTACTTATTGTGAAGGGTTGCTAGTTGCTGCTTTATTTGCTCATCACTAGCCCCTTGTAACTTTTTCGCTTCACTGTGCCATTCCTTTTCTAACTTTTCAAAGCCATCATATGCATCTGATTTTTTCTGATCATCTATGGCCATTAGCGGAAGTGTGACAATTGTTGAAATGATTGGCATTGAAAATGGGATTAGCAATACCGCGAAGAAAATGATCAGTAAGTATTTAAATTGTAATGATTTTACTAGCTTCATGCTCTCACCCTGTAGCCGATTCCACGGATCGTTTCAATGATTTCAGGTTGTGATGGGTTGATTTCTAGCTTTTCTCGTAAAAAACGAATATGGACCATGAGCGTTTTATCTCCCTCAATATAAGGCTCCTCCCAAACCCCTTCATAGAGCTGTTCCTTTGTGAGAATTTGATTTAGGTGACGGAGAAAATAGGAGAAAATTTGAAATTGCTTGCCTGTAAGGAGAATTTCTTCACCTGTTAATGAGTTGATAATGAGATTGCTAGAAAGGTCGATTTCTAAATGCTTTATTTTCCTTTTAGACGTTGTTGTCCGGTCAAACCTCCGCAATAAAATCTCCACACGTTTTGCTAGCTCATCGGGGTGAAAGGGCTTCGTTACATAATCCTCAGCAAATTCAAGGCCCTCGAGCTTGTCCTCAATTGAACTGCGTGCTGATAGCATAATAATTGGCATCTCAGGCTTTACCCTCTTAATACGCTTTCCGATGGAAAACCCATCTAAACCAGGCAGCATCACATCTAAAATCACCAAATCAACATCAGCGAAGCTCTCCGGCAAGTTGAGCCCAGACGTCAACCAAACAACCTCATACCCTTTAGCCGTCAACTCATCCTTAACCCACTGACCGATCTCAACCTCATCCTCTATATATAAAAGTCTCATACTAAACGAAACACCCTCCTTCATAGTAAATATCTTACAGGAGAATTGATATGGGGGACAGTCCCCAAAACAAAGATAATCAACAAAATTTAATTGTACAAGTGGAATTTGGGGACTGTCCCCAAAAAATAAAAAAAGCACCTATCCTTATCATTTTGCAATGATTGAAGGGTAGATGCTTCTTATTAAAGCAGTAAAAGGGCATGATTTGGGGACTGACCCCAAATTATGCCCCTTTACCAATAATTAGGTGAAATATGCAAGCGTGGGGACTGTCCCCCTTACTTAAGCCACTTCGCAAATGCTTTAATGGTGCTTGTGAAGTCCTTTATTGCGGTTTTAGATAGGGTTTCATAGAGCGCTGGAAAGTCCTTTTCGATGACCTTTGTCCAAAACTCTTCATTGTTACATTCTGCCCAGCTTGTGAGGGTAGGGTATGATTCTAAAATGATTCTTAAATCAAAGAGACTGCTACGATATTTACGTATTGTCCCTTCAGATTTCCCATCGGTTTTTTCCTTATAAAATTGAACGATATCATCTGAATAGAAGTTGTTCACCGTATCAGGTGTGAAACCAAGCTGTTCCAAGTATTCGATATCCTTTTCGTTCACGACTGGCTGATTTGCTTTGACAACCTCTAATGTTGATGTTCGCGCTTCGCCACCTGTAACAAATGGTGATAATGGAAGACCGAGCTTCCTCCGCATTGAATTGTAATCAGCGGTTATCTCAACTTTGTCAAATTGCTTTTTCACTTGTAAATACATATTATACTCGATTTGTTTTAATAGATTATCGGCATCATCAAATCTTCCAGCCTCAACTAATTCCATAATCGAGAGACCATCAAATTGACGAAGAGGGCGATCGAATACAAAGCGAATATCATTTTGTGCGTATAAGGCAACATACTTTGGTGTATCATTGTCTAATGTCACCATGACATCGCGAATCTCTGCTTGGAACGGTATTGTAAAACGACTAGTTTCTTCCTCTAAGAAGGTCAAAACACCACGGTCAAGTAAATCTTGAATCATCGCTTTAAACTCATTCACATGTTCCAAAGCAAGACTATTATATTTTAATCTATTTTTTTCAATAAATAGCTTTCCATATACTTCAGCTAAAAAGACAGGCTGAGAAAATTCGCTATCTGTGTATTGATACCAGCTACCAGCGAGGCTACCTTGCTTTTTCTCGTCTTCCCAAACATCAATCTCAAAAGATTGTTGCTCTTGAAGGAAGCTAGTTAGCTTGAGTTCATCTTCAACTTGATAGTGAAGAATATATTCTATGATTTCCTGGTCAGGCTGATTTTCTCTTTGCTCGTCAAACATCAATGCCGTTAAAATTTCTGGATAATAATCTAGTAAAATTTGTTGATGATCCTGCTTTTTCTCTTCAACAAGAGCTTGTACCTTCGCCATAGCACGAGCCACCCCATCGGGACCTTCAAGGCTACGAACACCGTTGAAATAATGCAAGTCTTCAAACGGCTCGAGCATTGTGATTGTTCCGAACCATGGAGCAAAATAAGGAACATTTTCTTTCGAGTTTGCTACCTTAAACGTTTCAGATGTGAAGACATCTTCAAAGGTAAGAGTCTCGTCCTGTTTTTCGACACACTGAACAATTTTCGGCGTTAACGTATTCCAAGTATCCGCCATTTTTCTTTCATCCTCTGAAAGTCGTCCACCGGTCTCGAGAATAAACCATTCAATACCGCGAAGTCCGTTTTCAAAGCGATGGAAAAAATAAAGCCAATATTGAAAAAGGCCTTTAACGAGTCTTTCCTCAATTTTATAATTTGTCCGTTTTTTAAATTCTGATTGCAATTGATAATATGAAGTAGGAGGGACCTGCTTCGTTATAAAATCACGCACCTGTAAAACGAGCGCTTGTTTCGCTTGAAAAAATTTCTCTTCCTTTACTTCATGTAGCTGAATGATGCTTTCTTTTTGCAAACAGCATTTTTTATATTTTTTTCCACTTCCACATGGACATGGATCATTTCGTTTTATAGCCAAAAATATCACCTATCTATCTTTACAGTTAAATTTACAGACATATGTGATTTTAGATGATTAAAGAAAACTATTCAAGTTTTCATGATTGAAATGAAACTTTCTACCTTCAATATCCGTACTATAAGTTGTATGATAAAGATAAGATTTCACTTCAAATAGGAGTCGATATAAATGAGGCAAATTGCAAATTTTTTTATACGCTCATCGGTAGCGACCGTTTCAACAGGGACGGTTTGGCTTGTCAGCTATTTCGCACTTAGCCAGCCTTATCTGCTCGCCAGCGTATATGCCGTAGGTGGAGGAGCAGTCGCTTACTATTCTGTAAAAGGGATAACAAATCAAAAATTTTTAAAACAGAATCAACTTTCTCGCAAAGAATACAAATACATTAAGAAAAATCTACAAGAGGCGAGCAAAAAAATCAGCAGGCTGCGAAAATCGCTCTTACATGTTCGCTCGATCTCATCAATTAAACAAAATCTTGAGATATATCGAGTCGTGAACAAAATTTATACGATTGTCAAAAATGAGCCAAAGCGGTTTTATCTCGTCGAACCATTTTTTTATTCCCATTTAGATTCATTAGTGGAAATTAGTGAAAAATACGCCTTTTTAGCCTCACAGCCGAAGAAAAATGCCGAATTAAGCATTTCATTAAGTGAGACGCGCAGGACTATTTCAAGTTTAGGCGAAACATTAGAAAAGGATTTATATGATGTCCTTGCAAAGGATCTAGATAACCTGCAGTTTGAAATTGATGTTGCCAAGCTTACTATTGATAAAACGAATAATCGAACGTAAGGAGTTATGAGGATGAATCAACACAACGAACTAGATGATTTATTAGCGAATCCTTTTGGGGAAAATGAACTAGTTATTGATAAGGACGAACCAGTAGCTGAAAAGCCGAAGCGATTAATTGATGTACTACCTGAAGAAAATCGTCAAAAGGCGATTGAGCTTGCGGCGCAAATTGATCCGAAAAATCAACAGGCGATCTCACTTTATGGGTCTCAAGCTCAATCAAAGCTATTAAACTTCTCGCACACGATGCTCGACCATGTGCAAAAGAAGGATAGCGGAGAAATCGGCGAAATTATTAGTGATTTAATGAAACGGCTTGAGCAAGTAAGCCCGGATGATTTAAAGCCTGAAAAGAAAAACCTGATTACACGGATGTTTGGAAAAATTTCAAACTCTGTTCAAGAGGTGCTATCACGCTATCAAAAAACGGGAGCACAAATTGACCGAATTAGTGTGAAATTGGATCATTCAAAAAATGAGCTGCTCCGCGATATTAATGTTTTAGAGCAACTCTATGAAAAGAACAAGGAATATTTTCACGCCTTGAATGTCTATATTGCAGCTGGTGAATTAAAGCTCGAGGAATTAGAGAAAAAGCTTATTCCTGAGATGAAAAAGAAGGCCGAACTAACCCAAGACCAAATGGCGTTCCAAGAGGTAAACGACCTTATGCAATTTGCTGACCGTCTTGAAAAACGGACGCATGATTTAGTATTGAGCAGACAAATTACGATTCAAAGTGCACCGCAAATTCGCTTAATCCAAAGCACGAACCAAGCGCTCGTCGAAAAAATTCAATCGTCGATTACAACAGCGATCCCGCTTTGGAAAAACCAAGTCGCCATCGCCCTTACACTTCTTAGACAAAAAAATGCTGTCGAAGCGCAAAAGCTTGTTTCAAAAACAACAAATGATTTATTGCTGAAAAATGCTGAATTGCTTAAAGTGAACACAATTGAAACAGCGAAGGAAAACGAACGAGGTCTCGTCGACATCGATACGCTCAAAAAAGTCCAAGACCACCTTGTCTCAACACTTGAGGAAACCTTGCGAATTCAAGCAGAAGGACGTGCAAAACGCCTTCAGGCTGAACAGGACCTTGCTTCAATGGAAACAGATTTAAAAAATAAGTTAGCAAGACTATAAAAAACGAAGCCCCATCTCGGTTAATATGAGAAGGGGCTTCGTTTTTTTGGATGGGGGACAGTCCCCAATCCTTGCTTATGACACAACTATTTATAACGATTGTTTTTTAATATTGAATGGATGCTTTCAATTTTATAAAAATATGACCTAATTAGACCTAATGGGAAAGTCTAGAGAAAGAATCAGCCTTAACTTCGCTCATCTTGTTCAAGAAATGATTCATCTGGCAATTGTTTAAGCTCTCTTTCAATCTTCCTCTGTGGCGAATGCTCCCTCGGTTCCTCAACAGTAGTGTCTCCATTAAAAGCATATGCACTACCAACCGACAATAAATAAAAAAGAATAAGCAAAAAAATAGCAATCTGTTTCTTCGTCACACCATACACCTCCTAAATCCTTCTAGCACCTATTCTCGTCAAAAAGAAACAAATCTAAACGTGAAAAACTAACACCTCAAACCCGAGGGACAGTCCCCCGCCCCTTATTGGGGACTGTCCCCAATAAGCGATAAATCCCAATATTAATAGGTTTCTAGCTTGTAAGGTGGGCGAAACAATAGAAATTGGGGACAGTCCCCAAAAAAATCATAAACCTTCAAAAATAGATATTGATTGGATCATTTTGGTATGATGAAAGTATGGAAATGAACGGAGAGGGACAGTCCCCAAAACAAGGGTGGTGGGGACTGTCCCCGCCAAACGTCCCTACAAAAGGAGGTCTTTCAAATGAACAAACAAACTATTCTGATTGTTGAAGATGAGGAGAAAATCTTGCGTTTGCTTGAGCTTGAGCTTGGTTATGAAGGGTATGAGATAGGGAAGGCGATGGATGGAGTGGAGGCGCTTGATGCTTATCGTAATGGAAAGTGGGATTTAATTTTACTCGATGTGATGCTACCTGGATTGAGTGGTATTGAATTGCTTCGGCGAATTCGCGCGAATGACTTAGTAACACCAGTTATCCTTTTAACGGCAAAGGGCTCAGTTGAGGATAAAGTATCTGGTCTTGACTTAGGGGCAAACGACTACATCACAAAGCCATTTCAAATCGAGGAGCTGCTCGCAAGAATCCGTGCGGTTTTACGAATGCGCTCCAATCTGCCAACACAAACGGAAGCAGAGACAGGAGAAGCTGATGAGTGGCTTACTATCTCTGATTTAAAACTAAACGAAAAAACCCGTGAGGTTATCAGACAAAATCAAGAAATCGACCTAACACCAAAGGAATACGACCTGCTTCTCTACCTGCTCAAAAACAAGCGTCAAGTGCTAAATCGTGATCAAATACTAGAGGCTGTTTGGGGCTATGACTACTACGGTGATACCAATGTTGTTGATGTGTACATTCGCTATATTCGAAAAAAGCTTGACTATCCATTTGAAGCACCACTTATCCATACCGTTCGTGGCGTTGGGTACGTGCTAAAGGACGCAAAATGAGATTACGAAATAAAATCAACCTATACACAGCAGTCCTTTTTGTATGTTTATTACTCATCATGAACATCTCAATCTATCTTGTTTTTAGCAACCTCATGATAGCGAATGAACGAAACCAAATAAAGGAAGAAACTGAAAAAGTAGCTAAGGATATCAGCCAAGGGATAAAACAAATCAACCCAAACGAGCTGCTTCGTGCCTATGTGCCGATAAACGGAAAGGTTCAAGTCATAGCTGAAAATGAAGCATCTCTTATATCCGGTACATCGATAACAGAAAAACAATTAAGTGAACGAAAAACGGAATACTACCAAGGGGAAACAAGTAAAATCATCACCTTTCAGCAAAAAAAGTATGCCTTCGCATCGATACCAATTATTTGGTCTGACGGAAGCGTTGTAAACCTACAATTAACAAGCAGCATCGCAGATATCGAAGAAATTTTATCAACTCTTCGCATTGTGTTAATTATCGTAACGCTGATTGCGATGATACCTGTTATATTATCAAGTCGAATTTTAAGTAATCTTATTACCCGGCCCATTCAATCGATGATTGCCACGATGAAGGAAATTCAACGAAGCGGTCAATTTAAACGCCTCACACTTAATAAAAAATCTAAGGATGAGCTCTTTGAAATGGGGAGCACATTTAATCATATGATCGATCTATTAAAAACAAATTTTGAGAAGCAGGAGCAATTTGTTGCAAATGCATCACATGAATTAAAAACACCGTTAACGATCATTGAAAGCTATGCTGATCTATTAAAAAGACGTGGGAAGGATCGCCCGGAATTATTTGACGAGTCGGTTGAGGCAATCCATTCTGAAGCAATCCGAATGCGAGAAATGACCGAACAACTCCTGCTTCTTGCAAGACATGACGACCAATGGAAGCTTGAAATGAAGCAAATGAAATTAACTGAAACTGTAACAGAATCGGCAAAGGTCTTTCAAAATGCGTACCAGCGAAAAATCAACATTCAAAGTACGGAAGATATTTTTGCAATAACGGATGAGCAAAAGCTAAAGCAGCTACTCTTTATCTTTTTTGACAATGCAAGGAAATATAGTGAAGACGAAATAACTGTACACATAGGTAAACTTCAGGAAAGTCCTTACATCAAAATAGAGGATAGGGGAATTGGGATACCAAAGAGTGACCTGCCGAAAGTGTTTGACCGATTTTTCCGTGTCGACAAAGCGAGGAGCCGAAAGCAAGGAGGGACAGGCTTAGGACTTTCGATGGCAAAGGAAATTGCCGATGCAATCAATGTTCGGATCGAGCTCGACAGTCTTGAAGGAGTTGGGACAACTGTAACATTGTTTTTCTCAGCAAATTCTCATTTTCCTAAGCTATAATTCAAGCAATAAACGTTTAGAGAGGTGGAAAAATGAAAAAAACGATATGGCTAATCGGCATAGTCCTAGCAGCTATCCTTCTTGTCTATATTGGCTTCCAATGGCTCTCACCGGCTTTTTCAGCAAAAGCATTAACAGAGGAAGAAGCAAAGAACGTAGCTTTAGAAAGATATGCTGGTGAAATCATAAAAACAACTAAGCAAAATGATAAATATCAAATTGAGCTTCAGGCTGAGACAGGGCTATACCAACTAGAAATTGACGCAAATAGTGGTGATATAATCTCAGTTTCTCAGCTACAGAAGCAAGTGAACAAACAAGAACAACGAACAGAGGAGCAACCAAAGCAATTAACTGAAGCCGAGATAAAAGAACGAATTTCCTCTCAAGGGACAGTTAAATCACTGAAGCTAATTGAAGGAGAAAAACCTCATTATGTAGCAGTCATTGATCAAAATAACGAAGAGATTACGTTAGAGCTTGATGCTTACACAGGCGAGACAACGAAAGAAACGCCAAATGCAAAACCTTTGTTGGAAGAAGAGGAAGCAATAGAGATTGCCAAGAAAGAGTTTAAGAAGGAGGGGGAAGTTGAAGACGTAGAATTTTTTCCTTCTGGTGAGCCAACTCCTTATTACCTTGTTGAAATCGAAGGAGAAGATGATGAAAAAACCTATGAAATTGATGCATATACTGGTGCTTTAAGAAATATTTTTGATAGCTCTATAGATGATGACGATGATGACTCTGAATAAAATATTATCGTTTTCTCATCAAATTTTAATCTTTCTCTCTCTTTCCTCTCATCTAAGGTGTTTAAAGTAGTACATGTAAGAGAAAAACAATCTTAGGAGGAAAAGAAATGAAGAAAATTATTGCGATTACATTAGCAGCCGTTGTTGTTCTTGGTGGCGGAGTAGCAATCAATCATAGCTTTGCGGAGGAAAAACAACCAGCTGATGTCATAGGGATTGATAAAGCGAAGGAAGCAGCTCAAAAAAAGGTTGATGGGGTTGTCGAGGATGTCGAGCTTGAAATGGAAAATGGTAAGTCAACTTATGAAGTAGAGGTAGATAAAGATAATAAGGAATATGACATTCATGTTGATGGTACAACAGCAGCTATTTCAAGAGTAGATGAGCGTGACGACAACGACGATGATGATGACTTTGATGACACGAATGCAACAGCTACAAATAAAACGGTGATTACAGAAAAAGAAGCAATTGAAATCGCTAAAACAAAAATTGACGGAGAGCTAATTGAAATTGAATTGGATCATGATGACGGTCGTTATGAATATAACATGGAATTTAGAACAGCAAACGGTGAAGCAGAAATAACAGTAAACGCTGAAACAAAGGAAATCATTGAGCTAGAGCATGATGATGAGTAAGCAAAATCGAAGGGTCAGTCCCCAAGACTGGCCCTTTTCATCTAGATAAAAGCAAAAATCTACGCTATGATAGGTATTGAGATTGGATAATTTTAGTAGGAGGGAATAAAGATGACGAGTACTGTTAAATTTGATTTGCATACCCACCATCATCGTTGTGGTCATGCGATAGGGACAATTGAGGATTATGTAAAGCAAGCGATTGAGTATGGACTACATTATATTGGTATTTCCGATCATTCACCTTATTTTTATAGTGATGAGGATCAGCTCTATCCAACAATTGCGATGGCAAAAAGTGAATTTGTTCCGTATATTGAAGAAGTCCTCCGTCTGAAAGAAGCATACAAAGATAAAATTCATGTTCTTTTAGGTGTGGAAAGTGATTTTTTCCCAAACTATGTAAACATTTACCGTGATCAATACCTCTTACATCCTTTTGATTATATTATTGGGTCTGTTCATTATGTACAAGATATCAATATTTTTAAGAAAGAGCGCTGGGACGGCTTGTCTACAGAACAACAGATAAAAGTGAAAGAGGAATATTACACTCTTATCCAACAGTCGGCAAAAAGTGGTTTGTTTCAAATCCTTGGACATATTGATGCGATGAAAGGCTTTTATCCAGCGTTTTCCGATATCAAAACTGATATTATTGAACAAACATTAAAAATCATTTCTGATTCAGATGTCGCGATTGAAATTAATACTTCAGGAAAAACAAAGGATTGCGGTGGCTGGTATCCTGCTGATGATATTTTAGAACGGGCGCTTTATTACAATGTTAAGGTAACCTTTGGCTCAGATTCCCATAAACCAGAACGAATTTGTGATGATTTCGACCTTGTCAGAAAAAGATTGAAGGAAATTGGTTTTAAAGAATGGGCATATTTTGTTGAGAAAAAAAGGGTGATGACTAGCCTATAATGTTTGATGGACTTTTGACCTATTTCACGATAAACTAGCAGTAAAGATAAAAATTGATTACTTATACATATAAGCAGCTTCAACACGACATCTAGACTTAATTTAAAAATAGCTTTTCCGGACTTGGTAAAGCTATTTTTCTCACGGAGAATGAAAGCGGTTTAAAATGGTGGATGGAGAGTTGAGAATGGAGTATATCTTAATCATACAAGGGATCTTTATCATTGTGTTGCTCGTATTATATTTAAGAGGGGAATACTTGTTAAATAAAAAGGGGGACCAAATATCTCTAATCGATAGTGAGGAAAGCTGGGAACAACGGTTAAATGGAAATAGACGAAAGCACTATCGACTGGGAATAGAGGATGTTATTTGTTCAATTGAAATCATTCATTTTGGAAGCTTAGATAATCAGATGAACAATACGGAATTCGAAGGATATATTGATAATATAAGCGCAGGAGGATTAAAATTTACGACAAAGCAAGACCTACCAGTAAAAGGTAACATCACAATAGAGGTGAAATTTCAAATAAAAGAGAAAAACTATGCAATCCAAGGGAAAATTGTAAGAAGAGAAGAATTATTAGAAAACGAACTTTACGGATACGGAGTCGAATTCAACCACTCCTCTCGCTCACAAATGATAAACCTAACAAACACCCTACTACAACTAGAAATCGAAACCTTGAAAAAAGCCCGCTGACGTGGGGACAGTCCCTACAAAGACAGTATTTCTAAAAAACTAGCTAGGGAAAATCAAAATTTAATAGCTGGTTGGGGACAGTCCCCAACATAATCAGCTCTAGCTATATTTATTTTTCACCTTGCGAAAAAGGAAGCGAATGAAAATAAAGAAAATCGCAATTACGACATAAATGAAGAATATGGCAAAGAATCCCCATAGACCGATGATCGCATCAGCAAACTCCATATTTCCTCTGTTCGTTATCCCTTGTTGGATTTCGATCGCGAATACGAGTACAAACATAAAGGTTAATGTATATAAAAAGGCAATGATCTGGATACCATATGGTAATTTAGACAACCACTTTGACACTACATATACACACGCAAACGTTGTCATCCCAATAAACCCCATAATCCAAAAATGCATGTCCTTATCGGACATTTGCAGCCCTAACACATCATTCAACACAACAATTAATAGATCATGAATATTATTCATAATCTCAACAAAAAAACGAATCCACTCTCCCATATAACCTCTCACTCGCCCCACATATCATTTTTACCTATTATACCACGCAAATAAAAAATGGGGGACAGTCCCCCATCATAGCAATGCGTTAAAACAATAAAGTGGGGACAGTCCCCAAATTACATTCCACTAAAAATCAAAAACATTCCTGCAGCAAAAAGCAAAATAAATAATAATATTAGAAGGATGGCGATAATTAAAATAATCCAGCCTACGACCTTTCGTCCAGTAACAATTAAATAAATACCTAAAACAATTGGTCCGAATAAGAATCCTAAAATTCCCCATAACCAAGGGCTACGATTGAACTTAGGAGCATCAATTGCTAAATAAATTGCAATCACTATGGATACAATAAAACCAAAAGATAATTCCATTATATATCCCTCCCAAATATCCGCTTACCTTATAGGATATGGTTAGAAATTAAAATTATTCATATGGGGACAGTCCCCCAATCAGTTAATGCGTTAAAATCACAAAGTGGGGACAGTCCCCCACAACAGTCCCCCACAACAAAAAAATGCCAGCCCCTACAGGCTGGCATTTCAATTAATTTGCGTTCGCAGTGTTTGCTGGAATTTCTAAATGTTCCTTCAGTTGGTTTGATATTGCTAATCGTTCATCTTCAGGAACTATATAATAGTAGATACCGTCAATTTTTTGTCCGTCACCTTTTACTTCGAATTGTTCTAATTTTTTGCTAGCTTCTTTATAGTTCGCTTGGATATCCCACATTTCATCAAATGTTAGATTTGTTTTTACATTTTCACGAACAACGCCGAACATGTCACCGAATTTTGTGACAGATGAGATGTTAGCACCTTTTTTAATAACAGCCTCGATAATTTGGCGTTGACGATCTTGACGACCGAAGTCACCGCGTGGGTCTTCCTTACGCATTCTTGAATACGCTAAAGCCTTTTTCCCATCCAATTGAATAGTCCCTTTAGTAAAATGATATCCTTCGTATGTGAAGTCTAAATTGTTCTCAACCTCTACTCCACCAACAGCATCAACCGTATCTTTAAAGCTTTCCATATTGATTTTTACAAAATAATCAACAGGTACGTCTAAAAAGTTTTCGACAGTCGCAACAGTCATTTCTGTACCGCCGAATGCGTAGGAATGGTTAATTTTATCTTGCTTCCCTTTTCCGATGATTTCTGTTCTTGTATCACGAGGGATACTGACCATTTGTGTTGATTGAGTATTCGGATTTACCGTCATTAAGATAAGTGTATCAGAACGTCCACGGTCACCTTCACGCTCATCGACACCCATTAGCAGAATCGAAATTGGATCCTTTTCGGTAAACTTCACTTCTTCTGTACGTTTATCTGATTTATCTCTACCAATATCCTCATGGATGCTAGCAACTGTATCGGCAGCTGTTTTGTATAAATAGAATGCATAGCCACCTGTACCTAACACAAGTACCCCAATGATACTAAGTACGATCCATAGCCATTTTTTCTTCTTACGTTTCTTTTCACGCATATATCATTTCATCCTTTTTTAATAAATTTAATGTTTTAGCCTATAAAAGATTATAGTTCTCTCCTACTATTATCACAATCTTTTTTTGTAAAAAAATGTTTCCAATTATGCATATTTAGTTGACAGTTACACACTACTTGAAGGTTACAAGAAGACGCTAAGTAAAATCTAACAAATTTCGCCGCTAATTCAGCCTTTAGGGGAAAACAACCTAGTTATTTAAAGTCTTACATTATTAAGACGTCTAGCACATCGGAAAAGTTACAAAAAAATGAACGAAAGGGGGACAGTCCCCGAAACTCGGCTTTTGTAGAAATTTGTCTAAAAGATTTGCTATCTAATAAGCAAAAATATCACTATAATGTTTCTTACAATATATAGAAATTAATAGGAGGAAAGACGAGCTTGATTAAAAGAATTGTTACTTTATTACTAGTTTTTATGGTGATTTTTACAATGGTAACGCCATTTTCAGCAAATGCTACTGCTGCTTCAAGTGATAGCATACGTCTATTACCAGCACTTAGCAATGAAAAGGGCATCCAGCTTCAATGGGAAACGACTACATCGTCCGAAGTTGAAGAAAGCTTTACATTAATCAAAAATAATGCACAGAGCACAATTTCAAGTGCACAATTAATCTCAGAGAAAACGGACGAAGAGGGTACAATACATAAGGTTTATCAGTTTATTGATGACCAAGTGATACCTGGGGAAACGTATCAATATTCCGTTACACGAAATGGTGAGGAGGAGCTGAAATCTGAAGCAATCTCCGTCACATATACTCAAGCGGAAAAGCTAGAAATAAATGCAACAAACGTGTCAGAAGCTGGATTTGAGTTAAATTGGACTGAAATCCAATTAGCGGACGCTTATCAAGTATTACTTGATGGAAAAGTCATCAAACAAGTTAGTCAGACCACACAATATCAAATGAACAACCTTGAAGATGGGACAAGCTATACAATTAGTGTTCGTGCCATCCAAGGCGAGGAAGTCATTGCAGAAGCAACAAAGCAGGTTGAAACACTAGCGGCAACAACAAAAGCTGTCGAAAAATCAACTGAACAGGCTCAACAAAGTGAAGAGCTAGCTGTAACCTCTACCGAAGCAACAGAAGAAGCAGTTACAATTCCAGACAAAAACTTAAAACGGGAAATAAAATCAGCCCTAAAGCTAAATCGTGATGAGATATATCCATCTGATTTAGAAAAGCTTACTTCACTTGATGTCTCTTACTCAGACATTCATGATTTGACAGGCTTAGAAAAGGCAACGAATTTAACAGAGCTAAATTTAACAGGAAATTCATTGTCTAACTACTCTAGTATTCAAAAACTCACAAGCCTTAAGTCTTTAAATCTATCAGAAACAGATTTTGCTGATTTAACAGCATTATCAAGCCTGAAAAATTTAGAGGTGCTAGATATTAATCTTACAAATGTAACGGATATATCCGCCATTACAAATCATCCAGCATTAAAAGAATTAAATCTTAGTTATCTTGAGCTTCATACACTTTCACCAATTCAACAGCTAAATCAATTAACAACATTGATTGTCTATGGGGAAACGTATGCTCATTTAAACGACCAAATAAATGAATTAAAGAAAACAGGCTTAACAATCTATAGTGATCTAGGGAGTTCTGTTTATTTATATGAAATAAAAGCGACCGAAAATCGTGCAACATTGGAGTGGGAATATGAAGGTGATGAGGATGTTGCGTATTATGAAGTAAAGGTTGCTGAGCAAACGACAAAGGTAGCAGCCGAAGAAAATACGCTAGTCATCGATTCATTAGCTAGCAATACGGAATACCGTGTTGGGCTTTTTGCTTATAACAGCAAGGGCGAGGTTATCGCGAGTACGTTAGAAACGTTTAAAACATTGCCAGCCCCATCAGGTGAGGCCGTTCAATTTAAGGATGAACGACTTGAAAAGGCGATAAAAGCAGAGCTTGGTATTGACCGGGCAATTTACGAAAGCGATATGGAGTCACTAACAGATCTATTATTAGATTATAAAAAAATCAGTGACCTTTCAGGACTAGAAAAGGCAGTAAATCTTGAATATTTGAGTGTTGATGGAAATCCAATTAAGAACTTTGAACCAATTTCCCATTTAACAAATTTAATCAGTCTCTCATTAGGTAATACGGGAATAAGTGATTATTCTATTTTGGAAAATTTGGCTAATTTAGAGTTTTTATCTCTACATGAAAATAATCTTGAAAGTATTGATGTATTGCCAGCGTTAGAAGGTTTAACGTATTTAAATCTTTACATCAATAACTTGAAAAATTTGAAAGGTATTGAAAAATTTCCAGCATTAGTTTCACTTGATGTTGATGATAACCCATTAACATCAATCGCAGGGCTTAACAAGTTAACTGAATTAGAATCAGTTTTATTAAGCAATACATCATTAGATAATATTGATGAGTTATTAAAATTAGCTAATCTTAGCGAAGTTTACCTTTACGGGAATGACTCATTAAACCTTGAGGATGAATCATCTCCAGCACGACAAGTAGTTGAACAGCTAAGAGGTAAAAATGTACAAGTTGAATTTGACAGTTCAGAAGAAGAGCCTGGGGAAGAATGGCTGGATGTATACATTCCAACGGTAACAGAAAACAGAATGGATCTGTTCTGGGATTATTACGGTGAAAGTGAAATCACTAAGTATGAAGTATATGTAAATGATAAGCTTCATTCAACCGTAACTGGTGATGAAATGTATTTGGAAATGGATAAGCTTACACCAAATACAGCATACACGATTGTTGTGAAGGCATATGATGCAAACGGTGAGCTAGTGATTAGCAGTGAGCCAATCACTGAAACAACATGGTCGGAGCCTTCAGGTGAAACAGTTGTCTTTAAAGATGAAAATTTAAAAGAGCTTGTAAAAGAGCAGCTTGGAATTGAACGTGATCCGAGAGTAAGTGATATGGAAAGATTAACTTCATTCTATATTTACGGCTCAGCCATCGAGGATTTAACAGGCTTGCAATATGCAACAAATCTATATGACTTAAATGTGTTTGACCATCAAGACAGTCCATTAGATTTATCAGCAATTCAAGGTTTAAAACAATTACGTTCTATTTTAATAAGTGATGCGCAAATTAAAGATTATTCTGTTTTTGCAAAATTACCTGATCTTGAAGCTCTAAATATAACAAATAGCAATGTAAGTGATCTTTCCTTCTTAAGTGGAATGAAAAACCTAACAGAATTGTCACTTGAAAATAATCAAATAAAGGATATCACTGCTCTTGCAGCACTAACAAACTTAATTTTTGTTAATCTAGCAGACAATAACATTTCAGACCTTTCCCCATTAGAAGGGTCAAAGCATCAGCTAGTCTATTTGGATGTAAGTGGTAATCCGATTGAGAATATTTCAATACTAGCTCAATTTGATCAAATAATCGAATTAATTTTAGATAGAACAAAAATTACTGATATCTCTCCATTAGTAGAGATGGATAGCTTAGGAATGGTATCTCTTTATAATATTTCAACACTTGACTTAACTGAGGGAAGCGCAAATGCTCAAGTGATTAAGAAATTAAAGGAATATCATGTCCATGTTAATACTGAGGTAGATAGCAAGGCTGATATAATCATTGACGATGTAACAGAAACAACTGTTTCGTTCTCATGGGGACAAATGCTACCAAATGGGGTTGGGAAATACAAGGTTTCCTTATATTCCTATGAAAGTGATGAGCCAATTATCGAGGAAGAGATTGATAGCTCGATAAGAAGTCATACGTTTAAAGGACTTGACCCGTTTACAGATTATTACATTACGGTTGATGTGACAGAGGAAGGATATGAGAATACTCTATATGCTGAATTCACAACATTACCTATCGAAGGAACTGTAAAGGACGTCAGCATGTATGTATACAAAACAGTTCAAGCTCCTGAAGCTGGTGCAGCCTTTGACCTTTACGGATTAGATAAAGAAAATGAAGATGTCTATTATTTTGGCGAATCAGATGAACAAGGTCAATTAATCAATTATGCAACAGAGGAGCCAATTGACATTTTTACTCTTCCTATTGGGAACTATGAAATTGTCTTTACTACAGCGGACGATAAAGAATATGTGTTCCAATTTGAAATTACAAGCACTGACGATTATCTTGAGAACCCACTTTTCTTCTTATTAGAGGATGAGGGAGACGAGGATCCTGTAACACCTCCAACTAATGGGGAGAATCCAACAGTCCCAATTCAAGGTGGAGGGGACAAAGACCCGACTCAAGGTGGTAATGACAATGCTCCGACACCAAATAATGATAGTGAAAAACCAACAGCTCCTATCAAAGTAGTTGACAAAAATGGAAAAGATGATAATGCTTTAACACCAATTAAAGCTGGTTCATCAAAAGAAACAAAAAATGAGCTTCCAGAAACAGCTACAATGATGTATAACCTATTACTTATTGGTTTCATTGCTTTATGTTTAGGTGCTGCAGTATTATTTATCCAAAAAAGAAAACAAGTTAAAAATAGTTAAGCGGTAGAAGGGGACCTTTAATGTTCCCTTCTTTTTTGTTTATCCCACAATGCCAATTTTCCGGAGAACAACACCTCAGGCTGGAGGAGGAGCTTATTTGTTATAACATCGCAATACCTCCCCTTTTTCTTACTAGATAAGAAATAGAGTTTACTAGAGTAAGTGAGAAGAAAAAAGAATGGAAATAGTTTGAAATGCCTTTGTTTTTGTGTATAATTTTGAATAGAACATGTCGAAAATTGGAGGATTCTTGTTTTGAATAAGCTTTATGTCTTACTAACAGTAATAGTGTGTGGGGCCGCAATCATTATTGGTAATCTACACTGGAATCATAAAATCTCCGCAAAGGCAGAGAAAACGGTAGCTGAAAAAAAGGTCGAGCAAGTGAGTCCTGTTGAAGAGGAAACTTCCTCCGAAAAGAAGGCGATCGATGTGACTGCACTCTCTGCGAATCTACCAAAAGAGGTACAAGAAAAAATAAAAAATGCTGTAAATACAAAGAAGCCTTTACAGTTCGTCATTTATGGTTCAGATTCAACGGCAACAGACAAAGAGGCATGGCCAGAACTTTTCAAGAAACAATTAACCGCATCATATGGTGAAGGAATCTTTAACATAACTGTTCTTTCAGAAGGAACGAAGACATCAAGAGAAGTTGTAGATGAAAAGTCGTATGAACAAGTAAGTAATGCAAAGCCTGACATCATTCTTTATGAACCGCCTATGTTAAAGGATAACGAAAGTGTAATCGGCATTGAAAACACACTTAAAAACATCGAAACGATGATGGACGCATGGAAGGAAGTAAATGAAGATGTAACGATATTCATACAACCTTCAAATCCATTATACAATGCTAATTTTTATCCAAAGCAAGTAAATCAATTAAAAGAATATACAGAAACGAATGACATTGTTTATTTAAACCATTGGGAAAATTGGCCGGAATTAGATGATGAAAAAATGGAAGATTATTTAGCAGATATGGGTGAACAGCCTAGCTTGCCTAATCAAAGCGGGCATAAGGTATGGGCGGATTACCTAACTAAATATTTTATCGGGAAGTAGACAGGGGAGTGCCCTTGTCTATTTTTTTTTGAGCGAATATCCCTTGCAGTAAATTTAATGATGACACTTAATCGTAAAGCTGAAGGAAAAATCAAGTGGTGACAAATCGGAAGCCTAGTCAAGCTTAAAGCTAAGTACTTAAATGAGTGCATAATTTTTTTTTCAAGCTAATGAGCCAAAGCATTTCCTCGAGTAACTTGAACTTTATAAATATTAAAATTGCGTATTAATAAGACTAATCATGCAGAAAATTTACGAAAGATTAACGTTGGTATGCGTAAAATACGATAAAATGAATACGTATCTATAGTAGTTACTTATTAAAGGAGGAGTTATCATGCAAATTAAAAAAGCAATTATTCCTGCAGCTGGACTAGGGACGAGGTTTCTACCAGCAACGAAGGCGCAGCCGAAGGAAATGCTGCCGATTGTTGATAAACCAACCATTCAATATATTATTGAAGAAGCTGTAGCCTCCGGAATTGAAGATATATTAATTGTTAGCGGGCGTGGAAAGCGGGCGATTGAGGATCATTTCGACAAATCGTATGAGCTTGAGGAAACGTTAGCAAATAAGGAAAAGTGGGACATCCTAAACGAAGTTCAGAAAATTTCTGAGCTGGCAAATATTCACTATATAAGACAGAAGGAACCAAAGGGTCTCGGTCATGCGATCTATTGTGCACGAAGATTTATTGGCAATGAGCCATTTGCTGTCATGCTTGGAGATGACATCGTTCAAACAGTAACTGAGCCTTGCTTAAAACAGCTAATCGATGTTTATGACATGTTCCAAAGTACAGTTGTTGGCGTTCAAAAGGTTGCTGAGTCTGAAGTATCTAAGTATGGAATCGTAAGCTATCGAGAGGAATTAGCGCATGATGTCTTTAGAGTCGATGATATGGTGGAAAAGCCAACACCTGAAGTAGCACCTTCTAATAGTGCAATTCTTGGCAGGTATATCCTAACACCTGAAATTTTTGATATTTTAAGTCAGCAAAAGCCAGGAGCTGGTGGGGAAATTCAATTGACAGATGCATTAAAGCAGCTTTCCGCACAACAGCAGGTTTTAGCCTATCACTTTATCGGGAATCGATATGATGTTGGAGATAAGCTCGGTTTTATTAAAGCAACGATAGACTTTTCCTTACAACGAGAAGATATAAAGCATGATTTACTCTTATATTTGGAAGATATCATAGCGAAAAAGAACGTTTAAAAAATGAATGTTGTAGGAGGGGAAACGGTTGAGAATTACGATTGCTGGAACTGGATATGTTGGATTGGTGACAGGTGTTGCTTTAGCAGAAATTGGTCATGAGGTGATTTGTTACGATATTGACGATGAAAAAGTAAACCGATTAAAGGAAGGAATCTCACCTATTTATGAACCAGGAATTGATCAGCTTTTAGTAAAGAACCAGCTTAACAATCGGCTTTCTTTTAGCTCAGATTGTAGTGAGGCATATTCCACCCTTGACATCATTATGATAGCTGTTGGTACACCGGAAAAAGAAGATGGATCGGCTAATTTATCTTATGTGTATCAAGTAGCAAAGGACATTTCAAAATATTTAAATACTCAACAGGCAATTGTTGTGACGAAGAGTACAGTTCCTGTCGGGACAAATCGTAAGGTGAAGCAATGGATTGAAGAAGAGATAGATTTTCACTCGAAAATACATATCGTTTCTAACCCTGAGTTTTTAAGGGAAGGCTCTGCCTTATATGATACCTTTCATGGGGATCGAATTGTCATTGGCAGTGAAGATGAAGAAGCAGCAACAAAAATGGAGGAGCTTTATTCGCCGCTAAATATCCCGATTATCCATACAGATATTGAAAGTGCAGAGATGATAAAATATGCCTCAAATGCATTTTTAGCTACGAAGATTAGCTTTATAAATGAAATCGCGAATATTTGCGAAAAGGTTGGCGCGAATATTGAAGATGTTTCGAAAGGGATTGGAATGGACCAACGAATCGGTTCTAAGTTTTTACAGGCGGGGATTGGATATGGTGGGTCTTGTTTTCCAAAGGATACGAAGGCACTCGTACAGCTAGCAGGTGATGTTAAGCACAGGTTTCATCTTCTAGAAGCCGTTATTAATGTGAACAATAACCAACCGCTCCTATTACTAAAAAAGGCGAGGAATTATGTTGGCTCTTTTAAAGATGTGAAGGTAGCTGTCCTTGGTCTTGCATTTAAGCCAAACACAGACGATATACGGGAATCGGCAGCTTTGGTCGTTTTAAAGCATTTGTTAAATGAAGGTGCACAAGTGAACGTTTACGACCCGATTGCGATTGCAAATGCCCGAAAGGTTTTAGGGAATACTGTTTCTTACTATGAAACGATTGAAGCTGCTATTAAGGACACAGAGATCGTCTTTATTGTCACCGAGTGGAAGCAAGTAAAGGAGTTTCCTTTACGCAACTATCTCGATTTGATGAAAACACCAATCGTTATTGATGGACGAAATTGTTATGAAGTAAAAGAGGCTGCTGCATTGAATATGACCTATTCTTCAATTGGACGTGAGAGTGTTACTGCGTTAAAAATGGAGATAAGTGAATAAGAAAAATTAAAGGCTAGAAAGGATTTTTATCACCTTTTTAGCCTTTTTGTGTGCCTATCATTATGTAGTTTTCTATTAAAAAACCCCGAAAAAAGCCTTTCTTTCATTCGGGGTTTAGAGTAAATGCTAGATTAATATAAGTCTGTTAAAGTTGTGTTTGGATAATAGAATTTCAAGATCTGAGCATAGGTATAACCTTCTCTAGCTTGCTTTTGGGCACCGTATTGGCTCATTCCAACACCATGACCAAACCCTAATCCACTTAAGTGTAGAGTTGTTATAACGCCAAGCTTATCTTTTAACTGTGAAACCTTTTCTTCATCAACAGCAACCGTTCCACCAAGCACATGAATAGTTTTAATTGATTGTTTATAGCCTGTCAAAAAGCTATCAAGTTTTGTACTTAAATCTGCCCCAACTAAGATAAGTGGAGCTTTTTTAGCAGCAGATAAAGATGAGCTTGTTAATGCGTCTGGGAAGTCAGTACCTGTTGCATAAATAACATCAGTTCCGCTAAAGGATCCTTTGAATTTTTCAAGTAATGCAGCTAAAGTACCGTAACGGTTAGAACCTGACAATCTTGCGACATTGCTTTGCACCTGTTGTACTTGTTGATAGGCAGTAGCAGAAACTGCAACAGGTCCACCTAATACATAGGCTGGCTTGCTTGCATGTGTTGAAATGAAGGTTTTGCTAACTGCAGGTAATGAGCTTGCTCTTGTTAACACAATCGCATAGTTATTTAAAGCTGCAATAGAAGAGCTAGCAAGTGCGTCTGCAAAATCTTCTCCAGATGCAACAAATGTACCTGCAATATTTTTGAGACGTTTATTTATTTCAGCATTTGTTTCATAACGATTATCGCCATATACGCGTTGGACATTATTGTCAGCAATTGTACTAATTTGCTTGATTTGCTGAACAACAGTATCAGAAACAGCTGTATTTCCGCCAAGTACAATGACGTTTGTTGCTTTTAAACGAGTAATTTCATTTACAATCTTCGTGCTTAGACTTTTAGAATCTGTCAACAATATAGGAGCATTCCCATATTGATAAGCTAGTGGTCCAGCTGATAAGGCATCTGCATATTGACTTCTTGTTGCAATAAAGACGGTTTTGTATGGATGACTTGAAGAGAAGCCATTCGGATACAATTCCTTTGAAATTTCTATTGAAGTTTCAATTCGATCATCGCCATTAATTCGTTGGATATCTGTTGAAGTCGGTGACGTAATTTGATCGACAAGTGTGCTTTTCATTGTCATTGTTCCGAACATAGAGCGCATTTGCTCAGCAGATATACTTGTTGGCGCATATGTTTGAACCGAAACATTATTTTGTGCATCCTTCACAACATATTGTATCTTAATCTTTCCGCTTTTGATTCGTTTTCCAGGTGTACGTTCTGGATTAATTGAGAACCCTTCGATAGATAAAATTTTCAGATCAGATGTCGATGGCAACTTAAGTTGTGTTTTTAGCCAAGGCTTCATACTATTTCTTGCAATAGCGTCAGCTTCTTGGATTGAACTCCACCATGCACCAGGATTGTTAAGGTCATAACCGTCTAAAGAAATTTGCTTTGACTGAACATCAACAGTCCAGCGTTGTTTTGGATCGAAAGAATCTTCTTTAGCGATTAGATAAGGGAATTCTGCTTGACCCCAAGCTCCATAGGCAGATTCAATGTATCCTCCGTTACTAGAGGTATAGACAGTATCAGCGACTGAGCTTCCGTATTTTAAAATTTTACCTTCCGTTGCATCAACAACTTCCGATATTTTTGTTGCATAATCAGGATCGCCTAATCCACCATATACTTGATTTCCTTGAGTGTCATTCAATTTATAGTTTAGCTTTGCAGCCTTTGAACGCGCTGCAACAGCTTGTGCTTTAAGTGCCTCTCGATCCCAGGATGCTAGCATTTCTTCTGGAACAACACCCTTAATATAATCTTCTAATGGAAGTGTGTTATAAGGACGTACGTATTTTTCAGATGCAACCTTAAATTCGAATGAACCACGATACTTTCTAATTTTCTTTGCATCCGTATTATTCGGATCGTTGATTTGGACGTAACTAGTTGCGTAATTTGTCGGTGTAAGAACTAGATTTCCTTCAACGATTCCCTTTTTCGTGTTATTTACATATAAAACTAGCTTTTTGTTCTCTACCTTTAATGTAAAACTAGTAAGAGATTTTATCAGATTATCATTGTTCGTATTACCAGTTTTGTATTCACCAGATAGTTTAACGTCTAATGAAGTCTTATTCCCTATGTAATTCCGTAATTCAACTGTTACATTCGGTTCGCTCGCAGCATTTACAATCGGCGAAATTTGTAAGATTGATAGCGCAAGGACAACAGCAAGAGCGATCTTTATTAGTTTCTGCATCTAATACCTCCATATAATATATGTCTACTACATTATTTATAACAAAAATAGACAGGAATTTACATAGTCAATATACAGTATAGTTTAGTAGAGACCTTTTACATGAAAAGATGAATGTAATCGATTCAATAGATGTTTAGAACATTATCTTTCCTACTTTTTCTCTCTTTTTTTGACGTTTATTTGAAATTCCACTAATTTTTGTTTTTTGAAATAAAATCTATTTTTTAAACCTAATGTAAAGAAACGATGACAACCTTGTTAAAAATCTCGCATATGGCTAAAAAATAAATCCTTCTGTCCGATAAAGTAAATAGAGGAAAAAATGATATTTATATAACAAAGAAGGGAGGAAAGATAGATTTGAAAGCTTTCATTTCTATTTGTTTTACAGTACTACTCACTTTTAGTTTCATAGTCTTCTCTCATCCTCAGCAAAATGCTGTTGCTAGTGAGGTTTACTTTACTTATTATGCTAAAAATGATTTGGTTGCATATTCCGGGCGGGGACATCAATATTCAAAGGTAGGTACGTTTGATTTTCAAACTTCCTTTCAAGTGAAAAAGGGTAGTATTCGAAATGGCTGGGCTGAAATCAAATTAAATGGTCGAAAAGCTTATGTAGAAAGTAAATGGATCGTCAATAGAAAACCTCAGGCTACCTATTTCAATTACTATCCTAAAGAACCGATTAGCTATTATGCCGGAAGAGGTACAAATACTAAGCGATATGGTTCGATTGCTGAAGATTCCGTTATAAAGATAAGAAAGGGTTCAGTCTTAAATGGTTGGTCTGAAATCCAATATAAAGGAAATTCGTATTATGTGCAGCATAATAAGCTATCAAATAAAGCACCAATTTACTTTACATATTATGCTACAGTGGATTTTACCCTTTACAATGAAAGGCATACAGGTACACCTAAGGTAAGCGTTCCGGTTGATGCTGTTGTTAAAGTAAAAAAGGGAAGTGTTAAAAAAGGCTGGAGCAGGATTGAGTATAACGGAATAAAAGGATATGCGCCATACAGTAATATTTACAAGAACAAAAATGTTTATTTCACCTATTATACGACAACAAATATGCCATACTATAGCTCGACCTCATTTACAAATAAGGTCGGTACTTTACAAACAGGTGTGGGAGTCCTTGTAAAAAAAGGTAGTGTTGCAAATAATAAGGTTCAAATTAAAGTGAATGGAAAGAGCTATTTCGCGCTTTATAATCAAATGGACAATATTACATATAGTAATGTCGATTTGCGAATACCAGCAAATGTAACAGCTGCTGAGATTAATCGGTATATTTCCGCGTATGAGCAAAAAACTGGAAAGAAAAGTGTTTTTCGAGGTCAGGGACAAGCTTTTATTGATGCTGGGAATAAATATGGGGTAAATGCGTTATTTTTAGCGGCAATCGGTATTCATGAATCAGCCTATGGTACGTCAAATTTAGCAATTTCTAAAAACAATTTATTTGGCTTAAAGGCATATGATGCCGCGCCATATGAAAGTGCTTTACGATTCAAATCTGTTGCGGATTCGATTCATTATGAAGCTCAATATGTCAAATTTAATTATATCGATCCGAATGGAACATATTATGGCGGAGCTCCAACACTTGCAGGAATGAACAATAGCTACTCAACTGACGCTAGCTGGCACACGAAAATTGCAAACCATATGAAAAACATCAAGGCATTTGATGCAAAGTATTATGCAACGAAAAAGCCTAATACTAATCGTGTCGGAAATCCAGGGTATCCTGCTGGATCTGACTACTATCCAGCTGATACAGTAGCGAAGGTTAAAAATGGTGCTAAGCTATCCTTGTATCAATCTCCTTCAACATCAGGAGGAAAAAAGGCAACAATTTCGGCAGAAGAAACGTTTAACTTGTTAGAAAAGCGAAACGACTTTTGGGTGAAGGTTAAATATAAAAATAAACTCTATTGGACCAACAGTTTAAAATACTATGAATATACGAAAACAGTTACGGTAACGAATTTAGTACGTGTTGAAACATACAACTACGGCGGGGGAACAACTCCTCTTTATCAAACAGCAAATACATCAAGCGAAGTAATTGCAACTGCTGACAATAATCAATTTGTAACATTGCTGCAAAACCCAAGCGGAAACTTTATTCAGGTTAAAGATTCAAATGGAAAAATTGGTTGGTTAGATAAAAAGTATGCAAAGTTTTCTTTAAAGTAAAAAACGAATAATTTAAATGAAATTAGGAATTAAGACCGCATGCATTTTGGGTCTATTAGACTATGTGTAATTCTATTAAACTTTTTTATTTTATATGATAAGATTAATAATGTTGAATTTTATCAAGAAATGACGAAATAAAGGGGCTTTGTACATGTAGCAAATAAAAATAATGAGTATTCGTGAAAATAGGGACTCTAGAACTAGTTATTTGGTATTTATCTCCTTTTTCTCGTTGGAGGGGATTTAAATTGTGAATTATGAAAAAGGAGGTTATGAAATGAAGAAAGTATTTGTTAGTTTGCTAGCTGTTTTATTATTTATTTCAGTCGGCTTTAATCCTAATGCTAGCTTCATTCAAAAGGCTGAAGCAACGGCTGTTTATTTTGACTATTATGCAAAAGAACCAGTGAGCTTCTATGCCGGCAGAAGTACAGCTACGAAAAGATATGGTTCAATAGCGGAGGATGCTGTTATTAAGGTGAAGAAAGGTTCTGTCATTAACGGGTGGTCCGAAATAAGCTATAAAGGCAGAGCGTATTATGTTCAGCATGATAAATTATCAAATCGTGCCCCAGTTTACTTTACCTATTATGCAGTAACAGATTTTACTCTTTACAATGAAAGACATACGGGAACGCCAAAGGTGAAGGTACCAAAGGACGCAGCTGTAAAAGTGAAGCAGGGAAGTGTGATAAACGGCTGGAGCAGAATTGAATATAAAGGAATAAAAGGCTATGCCCCTTACAGTAATATTACAAAAGAGGCGGCGGTCTATTTCGATTACTATCCAAAAGAGCCGATAAGCTATTACGCAGGTCGTGGAACTAATACGAAAAGATATGGTTCAATAGCAGAGGATACTCCTATAAAGGTTAGAAAAGGCTCTGTCATCAACGGCTGGTCGGAAATCTTATACAGAGGCAATGATTATTATGTTCAACATGATAAGCTATCAAATAAACCACCGGTCTATTTTACTTACTACGCAATTCAGAACTTCACTCTTTATAATGAAAGACATACAGGAACGCCGAAGCTTTCTGTACCTTCAGGAGCAGTAGTAAAGGTGAAGCAAGGCAGCGTGATAAACGGCTGGAGCAGAATTGAATACAATGGTGTAAAAGGGTATGCCCCATATTCCTATATATCAAGTCAAAAGCCAGGATATTTTGTTTATTATGCGAATAAGAAAACAAATATATATACATCAGCAAGTACAAGCTCCAGTGTAAAAAAAGTTATTAGTAAAAATGAACCGATTAAAATTGTAAAAGGCGGCATTAATAATGGCTGGGCAACGATTGCCGATGGCGGTGGTTTTGTCCTTTCGTCAGATATCGTAAATAAAGCCTTCTATTATGCAAGGGAAAGTCTTGCGATGAGAGAATACGGAAATATTAATGCGAAGCAGCTTGCAACGATTCCAAAAGGTACAGAGGTTGACATCATCAATCGCGACCAGCTCTATGAGGATTGGGTAAGAGTTCGCTACAATGGGAAAATTGGTTATGTATCAAGTAACTATTTAACATTGGAATTAGTGGCAAAAGAAACGCCATTGAACAAAACAATTGTGATTGATCCAGGGCATGGTGGACATGATCCAGGTGCAGTTGGAAATGGCTTACAGGAAAAGGATGTAACATTGTCCGTCGGTAAAATAGTAGCTGAAAAACTAAAACAAATGGGTTATGATGTTCATATGACACGTACTGAAGATATCTTTTTAGCACTAAACGAAAGAACAGATTTCGCTTATAGTTTATCTCCAGGTGCATTTGTTAGCTTACATATGAATTCTTTTTCTGATTCTAATGTGAATGGAACTGAAACATATTCTTCAGGTGAAGGAACATCCTTAACTGAAAAGGAAAAAGAAGAAAGTGCGAAGCTTGCTTCCTTTATTCAAGAAAGACTATTGGATGCCATCGATACAAATGATCGTGGAACAAAAGAAGCTGAGTTTTATGTCATTGACAAAAACTATACTCGTTCAGTATTAGTTGAAATGGGCTTTATTTCAAACCCAGATGATGCGAATATCTTTAAAACTGAAAGCGGAAAAGATAAAACAGCTACTGCTATTGCGCAAGGAATTAATGATTTTTATAATTGGAAGAATTAAAACGTTAATAGTAAAGCTAGCGGTCTATGATTTTGATTGCTAGCTTTTCTTTTTATGGTTGTTGATACCTATACTTATTCGATATAATATATTGAGTCTAATTTAGAATCACGAAACTAAAATTAGTAAAACATAAAATAAATTAAATTAAAATGTAATGATTCATTGGAGGAGTCACTTTGGGAAAAATTTCAATAGATCGAGTGAATGAAGCGTACTATGGTGATTTAGGAACCGATTTTAGTAACAAAACAAGGGAAAGAGTCAATTGGATTGTCACCCATGTTGTGGGAAAGAAGATTTTAGACATCGGTTGTTCACAAGGGATAGTTTCCATCTTGCTTGGACGTGAAGGGAAGAAAATTGATGCGATCGATATTTCGAGTGAGTCAATTGACTATGCGAAAAAGGAATTAGAAAAGGAGCACGCTTCTGTACAAGAAACAGTCAATTTTCGAGTGGCGAATTTTATGACAGAGCCGTTTGATAATGATTACGACACTGTATTGTTGACGGAAGTAATTGAGCATATTAGTGATCCAAAATCGTTTTTGGAAAAAGTGAGTCAAACGATCAAGCCAGATGGAAAACTTATCATCACAGTTCCTTTTGGCATCAATGACTTTATTGACCATAAAAGAACGTATTATTACTCTGCATTGGTTGAGCAATTAAAAGACTTTTTCCAAATTGAAGAATTTACATATCTAGGAAAATGGACAGGGGTTATTTGTAAGCTAAAAACAGAGGAAACTCCATCTTATTACACTGAACAAGCTGTAAAAGACCTAGAACAAGCCTTTTATCAAGTCGAACGGGAATACATAAATCGTATTAAAAGTGATTTGGAGCAAATGAATGACCTGAAATCACAATTAAAGACGAAAACTGAAGAAAATGATGAAGTAAACGAATTAAAAATAGTAAATAAGACTTTAAGAAATACGATTGACGAAAAAGAAGATTTAATTAGACAACTGCAAATTGAAACAGTTGAGCTATTGAATAGAGAAGAAACAGCATTAAAAGCTGCTCTAGTCAAACAGAATAAAATTGATGAGTTAAATAGACAAATTTCTGTATTGGAGCACAGATATAAAGTAATTAGAAAGTCACGGTTCGGACGGGTTCAAGTGAAATATTGGGAATTGAAGAGAAGATTGAAAAAAATTGTTGGAAGAGGTAAGAAATAATGCTGAAACAAGATATCCTAAAGCGTTTAGAAAAAATCCAAGAAATTCGAGCTAATAAACTTGGTTATGAATCACCCAAAGTAACGACTCGGAAAAACGAACAGGCTCTCTACGAAAAAGGGATAAGTATTATTTTACCATCATATAAAGGTGAAAAAACAATTTTAAAGTGTTTAGAGTCTTTAGTGAATCAAACACTCGATGCTTCTCTTTTTGAGGTCATATTAATTATAAATGGTGAAAAAGATCAAACTGAGGAATTAGTGGCAAATTTTATCAATGAACGAAATATCCAAAATATAAAGGTTGTTGTACTTGAAGAAGCAGGTGCTTCAATTGCAAGAAATAAAGGAATTAAACTAGCATCTCGCCAATATTGTACATTTATCGATGATGATGATTATGTCTCTGATAACTATTTAGAAGAAATGTATAAGCTTGCTAACCAAAATACAGTTGTTATTTCCCAAATTTATAATGTTGAAGAGAATGGGAATATTCAATCTTCTAATGTAATCAATCGACAAATCTTAAAATCATTTGTTAGCAATCAAACACCTTATGAAAAGCTTCATACTGTGTTAACGATTAATGCTTGTAAGCTTATTCCGACGATGTATGTGCAAAAATACCAATATGATGAAAGCCTACATAGTGGGGAAGATATTGTATTTTTCACAGAGTTAGTTGTAAAAAATGATTTAAATTATGTTGTTGTTCCTTATACGAAAAAAGCAGTGTATTACCGTACATTAAGAGACAATTCGATTTCACGTCAAGCGATGACATTCGATTTCAACGTAAATCAACGTGTAGCAGTTATTTCTCGTTTAAATGAATTGCTTGAAAGTGACGAAATAACACCTACTAAAGAGGACTTCGTCAAACGCAAAATAAATGCGCAAGGGTCCTTCATTCAAAAATACTATGAAGAACATAAAGATGAATATCAAACAATTATTGATGAGATATCATCTAAGAAATTAATCTATTTCCCATACACGCTATTAAATGAAGATAAAGTAGAGCAATTAATTATTTCATATTGCTTCCCACCATATAACGATACTGCTGGAAACGTTATGGCAAAACGAATGAGAGAATCTGGCATGGTATCGGATGTCGTTTATAATATGATGGATAAAGTTCGAAAAACGAATGTATCTCTTAACCAAATGGTTGATGATTTAATAAATGTTCGTTTGCCTATTAATTCACAAACGAGCTTCTCTCATTGGGCCCACATTAAGAAATTTGTCGATTTAGGTATGGAAGGTATCGATGAGCTTGTTGAAAAGAATGGTGTTCATAAGCAAGTATTTAGTCGTGCTATGTGGGCAGCTTCACACTTTTTAGCGTTCGAATATAAACGGAAATATCCTGAAACAAAGTGGATTGCGGAATTTTCTGACCCACTTCTGTATGATATTGAAGCGAAAAAGCGACATGTTGATATAACGGATCAGTCTTATTTGAAAAATTTAGAGGAAATGGTGAAAAAGACTGGCTTACCTTTCCCAAATGATAATAATCTATTTTTCTGGTGTGAGTATTTACCGTTTCTATTTGCGGATGAGTTAATATTCACAAATCAAAATCAATATCAATATATGATGGATGTCTTTCCTATCGAAGGAATTAAAGATTTTGTAAAAGACAAAGTAACGATTGAACCACATCCAACACTACCAGAACGTTATTATTACATTGAAGATTATGAGTATCCATTACTTTCTGATGATCATGTCAATGTTGCGTATTTTGGTAACTTCTATAGCAAGCGTAATCTGAATGATTTATTTGAAGGGTTAAAGTTTGCCAAGGATGAGGTGAAGGATCGTGTTTTAATTCATGTCTTCACTGCAAAGCCTGCTGAATTGGAAGCACAGCTAAAAGATGATCCATTAGAGGATAGCATTATTGTAAATGGATTTGTTGATTTCTATAAATTCCTAAATTTATGTACGAAATTCGATTGCTTAGTTGTAAATGATTCAACAACGAAAGATAATAAGCCAATTAATCCATATCTACCATCGAAATTAAGCGATTATAAAGGCAGTGGCTCAGATATTTGGGGAATCTTTGAGGAAGGTAGTATTTTAAGTCAAAGTAAGGATGCGACTTATTTATCACCTTTAAATGATGCAAAAGCAGCTGCAATGACATTTGAAAAAATGGTTGAGAAAAAATTTCCTACTAATCAACAGTAATGAAGGAAGCTGTTTTTCAATCCTGACAAAGAACTGAATAAGAAAGGAGCAGGATGTGAATGGGGAATACAGACCAGGAAAAAGTGACGATTGATAAAGAAGAGTACGAGCGTTTAACAAATCTAGTTGAACGATTGAAAGAAGATAAAAAGGAAATGGAAGCTGAATTCAAACAAATTATTTCCAATATCCTTGATGAATTAAAGACAAACGAAAAGGCTGAAGAAAAGCAAATTGCTTCAGGGAATGCAAAAATAAAAGAACAGGCTCAAACAATTGAAGAGTTAACTAGAAAGCTAACTCGATTGCAAAATTCCAAATTAGGTAAGCTGCAAATGAAATATTGGGAGCTAAGAAAGAAAAGAAGATAAAAAATAAACAAATTTAATTAATTTACAAGGATAGGAGGGAAATCGGTGCAAAACAGAGAGCCTATAGAAATTCATCATTATGATGATAAATGGCCTGAAAAAACAGAATCAACATATGAAGTACTTATTCAGTATACGAATGAGTTAACCATAAAAGCTCGGCAAATAAGTCAATTTCCAAGGCCATTAATTATCTATTATGATAGTCAAAAAAAGGTGAACAAAAAAATAAATTCAGAATACACTTATATAGCTAAATTGAATGGTGAAAAACAAGGAAGCTTGCAAGTGCAGCAAGTCATTGTAGGCTATGATAAAAACAACGAAAAAATCTATGTCCAATACAATCCATTAGGCTGTGAGATGAACCTAAGTTTCCCGGAAGAGGTTACAAGCTATTCAATTGGTCTTCGTTTAACTGGAGAGGGAGAAGCGACTCTATCGGATCTTTCGATAGTAGCCTATGAAATACCAAGCTCGGAAAGTAAACAGGAATTATATGATCGCTATAAAGAGATTGATTACCTGATTGTAACGAATGTCTATCCTGAAAAAAATACTTATTATCAAAATATGTTTATTCATAAAAGAGTTTTAGGATATAAGGAAAAAGGACTAAAAGTTGCGATTTACCGACTTAATACTTCACCGGTTAGCGTAGCTAACTATGAATATGAAGGTGTACCTGTATTTATTGGTGGAGAAGGAGTATTATCCGCTTTATTGGATACAATAGCTGTAAAAAAGGTACTCTTTCATTTTATTAACGAAAAAATGTATCGTGCAGTTCGGAATTCAAAGGCACGGAATACACCGAAGATTGTTTGGGTACATGGGTTTGAAACGACAAAATGGTACCGTCGATGGTTTAATTTCTATGATAATCCGAAAAACTTGCGTGATAGCTTGGAGCATGCGAAAAGAAATCAGCAGCAATTAGATTTTATGCATGACATCTATACGGCAAAGGATGACGACATTAAATTTATTTTTGTTTCAAAGTGGTATAAGGAAAATGTTGCCGAAAAGGATACAAGTACGATCATTGGAAATTATCGGATTATCCATAACTTAATTGATGATTCATTATTCAATTACGTGGAAAAGCCTGCTGAGCAAAGATTAAGAATTTTAACGGTTCGACCATTTGCTTCACGGACATATGCCAATGACTTAACGGTAAAAGCAATTTTATCTTTAAAGGACAGGCCGTTTTTTAATGAGCTTGTTTTTGATATATATGGTCAAGGTCCTTTGTTTGATGAAGTTGTTGAACCACTTCGAAACATACCAAATGTCCATTTGCATAATTACTTTTTGTCGCAACAGCAAATTGCTGAACAACATAAAACACATGGCGTATTTTTAAGTCCATCAAGAATGGATTCTCAAGGAGTCTCTTTAGGAGAGGCAATGTCAAGTGGATTGGTGCCTGTTACAAGTGCTGTTTATGCAATTCCCGAATTTATTGATGAATCATGTGGCTTTCTTGCAGAGGGAGAAGATTACAAAGGGTTGGCAGATGCTATTGAATATTTGTATAAACATCCTGAAGTATTTTTGGAGAAATCAGCAAAGTCAGCAGAGCGTATTCGCTATCAGTGCGGGAAAAACAAAATGATTCAACAGGAAATTGAAGAAATATTATTATAGATTATGTTAGAGCTTATTGTTGATTTCTTTCTTGCGGTGAGTGTGTGTTGTGACTCTTTAAGAGAGCGTGTTAAACCATACTGGCGCTAACATCGGGGAGGCTTCGGACTGCACGCGAGAGGCGAACACTGTAAGAGGAGATCAACTATTAAGCTTAGCAGTGCTTAAGTTTTTAATAAATTCATGATTGTGATGCATTTATGGCAATTTTAGTAACAAGATTGACAGGGTTCTAGTGAAGTTGTAATGTTTTTAAGGAAGAACATTAAACAGCTTTACGATCAATAATTGGAGGAATTAATTATGAAGCTAGTTACATTAGGTCTTGGCTATATAGGCCTTCCAACATCAATTATGTTTGCAAAACACGGTGTAGACGTGTTAGGTATAGATGTTCAACAAAAAGTTGTTGACTCTTTAAATCAAGGAAAAATACACATTGAGGAGCCAGGACTTCAGGAAGCACTTGAAGAGGTAATGGCATCAGGTAAGTTTAAAGCATCTACAGCCCCTGAAAAGGGTGATGTGTTTATCATTGCTGTTCCAACTCCAAATCGAGATGACCAATATAAATCTGTAGATTTAAAATATGTTCTAAGTGCTGTTGAAATGATCATTCCTTATTTAGAAAAGAATAATACGGTTATTGTAGAGTCTACAATCGCACCTCGTACAACGGATGATCATGTTAAGCCATTACTTGAAAAAGCTGGATTTACAATTGGAGAGGATCTTTTCCTTGTCCACTGTCCAGAACGAGTTTTACCTGGCCAAATTATGCACGAGCTTATTCACAACAACCGGATCATCGGTGGAGTAACTGAAGCGTGTAAGGAAGCTGGTAAAAAGGTATATGGTACATTTGTTCAAGGTGAATTAATCTTAACAGATGCAAAAACAGCTGAAATGTCTAAACTAATGGAAAACACATACCGTGATGTGAATATTGCCTTAGCGAATGAGCTTGTAAAAGTTTGCACGAAGCTAGGCATAAATGCGTTGGATGTTATCCAAATGGCGAATAAGCATCCTCGTGTTAATTTGCATTCACCAGGTCCTGGTGTTGGAGGTCACTGCTTAGCTGTTGATCCTTACTTTATCGTTGCTGAAGCACCTGACCAAGCGAAATTAATTTATCAAGCACGTGATATTAACGTTTCAATGCCTTCCTTTGTTGTTGAGCATACAGCGAAACTTTTGAATGGTCTAGAAGGAAAGAAAATTACAGTATTTGGCCTAACTTATAAAGGAAATGTTGACGATATTCGTGAAAGTCCAGCAATGGATATTTACGGTATGTTAAAAGCATCTGGTGCTGGGGAAGTTGTTGCTTATGACCCACATGTGAATTTGGAATGGGTAGAGCAAGATATGGAAAAAGCCGTAAAAGATTCAAGTTTAGTTTTAATCCTAACTGACCATAATGAATTTAAGGAATTCAACGGCTCAGAATTTGCTGGTATGGCAACGAAGCAAATTTTTGATACGAAGAACATTGTGAAGCAATCACCTTCTGATGTTTCGTATATTAACTTTGGAAACCTATATGATTTTGTTTAAAGAAATGAAACATTAGTGAATATTTACTCTTATTTTGCGACCATATTCGACTATGGTCGCCTTTTACTTACTAAATCTTTGACAAAATTCTAGTTAAACTTGAAAGCTGTTCTAAGTAAGTTTATTATAATTAAGATGCAACATTTCGTTAGTTAGGAGAAGCTGTATGTTACTAGAAACATTTAAATCAATTAAAGCCAATAAAGATTTAATCTACCATTTAACTGCTTCTGACTTCAAAGCAAATACATCAAGAACATACTTTGGATTTACGTGGTGGATACTAGATCCAATCTTTTATATGGCTGTCTTTTACCTATTAGTAGTCGTGATACTGGATAGAGGTACTCCTAATTACCCGGTCGTTATTTTTACGGGGTTAATTCCGTTGAAATTTGTTACTGCTTGCCTTGTAGATGGGACAAATGCAATTTCCTCTAAAGGGAATATCTTGCAGCAAGTTTATATACCAAAGATTATCTTTATTTTGGTTAGACTGCTCGTTAACTGTATAAAATATCTCATTAGCGTTGTCGTTTTAATCTTATTCTTGGCGATTTATGGTATAGATTTCACTTGGAACGTTCTTTATTTCCCAGTTATTTTTATTATTAATGCGATCTGTTTGCTAGGAGTCATGATATACCTAGCACATCTAGGAGTCTTTTTAAGAGATATAAAAAATATGATGCAATATATTTCAAGAGTTTTAATGTATCTTTCACCAGTACTGTTTGAAATGAGTACCGTTCCTGAAAAATTAGTTCCAGTTTTATATTTAAATCCTTTTACGACTTTCCTTGAATCCTATCGAGACGTGTTAGTATATGGAAAGCCTCCAGAGTTTTTACCGTTATTCCTATTAACCGTTATTTCGGTTGCTATTTTATACTTTGGATTACGTTTGCTTAATAAAAATGAAAAAGAATATGCTAAGGTGATTTAATTGACACAAAATATAATTGAAATTAAAGATCTTTGGGTTTCTTATCCGGAATTTACCGAGAAACCTCTCAAAAAGTTATTAAATCTCCATAAAAAAGAAGACCGGTTTTGGGCGCTTAAAGGCTTAAACTTTGAAGTGAAAAAAGGAGAGGTGCTTGGTGTCATTGGGCGAAATGGCTCTGGAAAAAGTACACTTTTAAAGCTTCTTAGTGGATTGATTTCTCCAGATAAGGGGGAATTTAATATTTATGAAGATGAGCATCCTGTTCTTCTCTCATTAGGGGCAGGTTTTCAGCCGGAGCTTCCGGGAATTGATAATATTTATCTGAATGGCTTATTGCTAGGTCATAACAAGAAAGCAATTGATGAAAAGGTAGAGGATATTATCGAGTTTTCCGAATTAGGTGATTTTATTTACAAGCCTGTTCGTACGTATTCAGCAGGGATGAAATCGAGACTAGCCTTTGCTACGGCGATTTCTTTAGATCCTGAAATCTTGCTTATTGATGAAGTGTTAGGTGTAGGGGATACAGCCTTCCAACAAAAATGCCGTAATGCCATCATGGAGAAAATTAAACAGGATCGAACAGTCATTTTAGTGACGCACTCCTCGAATTTAGTTCGCTCGATTTGTGATCGAGTGGTATGGATTCATTTAGGGGAACAAAAGGCAGTGGGGGAAACTGGACCTATCGTAACAGAGTATGACCAGTTTATGAAAAGGACCGTAAAATAATGAATATACTTATGCTCCTGTATAAAGATATTCATTTCGATGCGAGAGTAAAAAGGGAGGCATTGGCATTAGCTGAAGCAGGCCACCAAATCTATTTAGCCTGTGTGAGGGAATACCAATCGCCACCCCCCCACATACATAACAATATAAAGCTCATTCGAACAAATATATCAGTGAAAAGCATTAAATCATCGATTTCAAATGGGACAAGCACAAAGAAAAAGCCGACAATACTAAATAGATTGCTAGTATGGACAGTGCGAACACCAGTTGTAAAAATCATCAAAGATTACCTTGCTTATTATGAATTTTATAAAAAGGTGAAGTCGAGTGTTAGCGGGATGACGATTGATGTGATTCATTGTCATGATTTAAATACTCTTTGGCAAGGCTCGATGCTTGCAAAGGATTTTTCAGCTAAGCTTGTTTATGATTCACATGAAATATTTAACGAAATGGCAGGTAGAAATCGCCTTGATCGAATAGTTGGGTATCGGGTTGAAAATCTCTTGTTTAAAAAAATTGACTATTTTGTAACAGTTAATGAATTTTTAAGAGATTATTTGTTTGAGAAAAACGGTAAAAAGCCGAGTGTGCTTATTCAAAATATCCCGATATTTGATCAACAAGACCTAAATGCTAACCAAGATATGTTCGCTAAGTATGGATTTACAAAAGCCGACACCATTCTTCTTTACCAGGGAGGCTTTTCACCTTACCGGGGATTAGAATTAATTATAAAAGCAATGGGGAAATTACCAGCGCATTTTAAATTAGTCATGATCGGATCAGGTGTTTTAAAGGAAGAATTAGAAAAATTAGTCACAACTCTTCAGCTGGAACAGAGAGTTTTTTTTCATGAACAAGTACCATCTGAGGAATTGATGAAATATACCGCTCAGGCACATATCGGTCTTGTTATGTACGAGAAAGTATCTAAAAACAATTATTATTCAACTCCGAATAAAATCTTTGAGTATCTGCAAGCAGGAATACCTGCCGTATCATCTAATCATCCAGGAAAATCGGTTATTATTGAAAAATATAAAACAGGTGTACTAGTTGATGAGAATGTTGAAGCGGTAGTAAACGGGATACATGAAGTCATGAATGAGTATAATCAATTTCAAGAAAATTGTTTTCAAGCTCAGAAGGAATTAACGTGGGATAATGAGAAACAAAAGCTAGTTCAGCTCTATCAGCAATTGGCGGAACAGTCATAAGGATGAGACCTTCAGTTCATATATAAAGCTTAAAGGAGAGTAATAGCATGGACCGTAAAATAAAGGTAATGACAATCTTTGGTACAAGACCCGAAGCGATAAAAATGGCGCCACTAGTGTTAGAATTAGAAAAATTTCCGAATGAAATCGAATCAATTGTTACGGTAACAGCGCAGCATCGTCAAATGCTTGACCAAGTTTTAGAGCTATTTAACGTAACGCCAGATTATGATTTAAATATTATGAAAGACCGCCAAACATTAACAGGTGTAACAACACGTGCATTGGAAGGCTTAGATAACGTTATGAAGGAAGTAAAGCCAGACCTTGTGTTAGTTCACGGTGATACAACGACAACGTTTGTTGCTAGCTTAGCGGCTTTTTATAACCAAATTGCTGTCGGTCATGTTGAAGCAGGACTACGAACATGGAATAAATATTCTCCATTCCCTGAAGAAGTAAATCGACAAATTACAGGTGTTATTGCTGATCTTCATTTCTCACCAACTGATAAGTCTGAGGCGAATTTATTACAGGAAAATAAAAAAGCCGATACGATTTATGTAACAGGTAATACAGCGATCGATGCACTTAAAACAACGGTGAAGGATACGTATACTCATGATGTAATTGAGAAGCTTGGTTCAGACCGTATGATTTTGTTAACAGCACATCGAAGAGAAAATCTTGGCGAACCAATGCGTAACATGTTTCGTGCAATTAAGCGTCTTGTTACTGAGCATGATGATGTTCAAGTTGTTTACCCGGTTCATTTAAATCCAGCTGTTCGTGAAGTAGCTGATGAAATTCTTGGTAATGATCCGAAAATTCATTTAATTGAGCCGTTAGGTGTCTATGATTTCCACAATTTCGCTTCACGTGCTCATATTATCCTAACGGATTCAGGCGGTGTACAAGAAGAGGCACCATCATTAGGCGTACCAGTTCTCGTTTTACGTGATACTACAGAGCGCCCAGAGGGTATTGAAGCAGGTACATTAAAGCTTGCTGGAACAGATGAAGAAACAATTTATAAGCTAGCATATGAGCTACTTAACAATAAAGAAGAATATGAAAAAATGTCGAAGGCCTCAAATCCATACGGTGATGGACAGGCATCAAATCGTATTGTTCATGCGATTCTTCATTATTTCGGAAAAAGTGAAGCAAAGCCGGAACGCTTCCAGCCATAAGTATAAAAAAACGGCCAACTACTAAAAGTTGGTCGTCTTTTTATGTAACTTATTCAGTTCTTTCTTCGTTAAATGTTGTAAAGCATCTGACAATTGCTTTGCAAGCGTCTCTCGATTAAAAAACTGAAGAAGCTTATCTCTGACATTTTGTCTAATATTTTGCAGCTCTTCAGGATGAGAATGGGCATATGACAGAGCCCGGATAAAGTCAGCTGGGTTTTCCGGTTCAAAGGAGTAACCTGCTTGATATGTTTCGACAATATCCTTTGCTTCCCCATCAACACCGATTAAAATAGGTGTCGACATTGACATATAGTCAAATACTTTAGAAGGAATTGTTATATTGAATAATGGATGTTTTTTTAGTGAGACAATTCCAATATCTGCAGCTTCATAATAGGTAATTAATTCTTCCTTTTTCATACTATCGAGGAAGATCACATTCGAAAGCTCTAATGATTTAGCTCGCTCAATTAATTGTTGCTTCTCAACCCCTTCACCGATAAACATAAACATATACGAAGGGTCGTCCTTTAATTCATTTGCAGCAGTTATAATTGTCTCCAAACCTTGGGCAGCACCGATATTTCCTGCATATAGAACAAGGAATTTATCCTCAATACCGTAATGCTTTTTTACTTGGAGACCTGAGTCTGTGTCCCTAATGTCTAACGAGTCAGGGTTGACTCCGTTAGGAATCACCGTTATTTTATCCTTAGGTATGCCAAGTTCAATTAAACGCTGTTTATAGCCTTGAGTAACAACAACAATATGGTCTGCTTTATTATAGAGAAATTTTTCAAGCTTACGAGCTAGATTTAATATCTTTTTATTTTTAAATTGCCCTAATAGTTCGGCAAAATCGACCCATAGATCGCGGATTTCAAAAACAAATTTTGCCCGGTGAACACGGCTTAAGAAATATCCAGTTACCCCTTGGAACAGTTGAGGGGAGGTTGCATAGATAATATCGGGTTTTTTGACTAATAGTCCTGAAAAACAGCTAGAAACCATAAATGATAAGTAATTAGCGATTCTTCGTATGGAGCTTGTCTTCGTATCTCTTATTCGAAAGGAACGATAGACCGTTAGTTTATGATGCTTCTCTTTTGTAAAAAACTTGTTTATAGGCTTTGAATTTGGAAAGGTCGTAAGGACATGAAGATCATGGCCTAGATCTGCTAGATTTGAGCTCATATCAAATGCACGTCCTTGTGCAGCACCGATTTCAGGTGGGAAATGTTGAGTTATATAGACGATTTTCATAGTAGCTCCCTTTCCATAAAATATTAGGAATTATCAATATTATAGTGTAAAGTATAAAGGGAAAAGTTACAACTTGGATATTGAAAAAGGTAGGATATTTTATGACGAAAATTTGTGTTTTAACGACTGTCCATCAAGCGTATGACGGACGGATTTATCATAAACAATGTAAATCATTAAAAAAAGCTGGCTATGACGTAACCTTGTTAGCACCTAAGCCTGATAAAATGATCAAGAATGATGGTATTAACCTCATTCCGATCGAAAAGCCAAAAAATGAATTGAAGCGGTTTTTACATGCGTTCAAGGTTTTTAAACTAGCGAAAGAAACAAAGGCTGATTTGTACCATTTTCATGACCCAGAATTAATTCCTGTCGGGGTTCTGCTTCGGATTTTTACGAGGAAGCCTGTGATTTTTGATGTCCATGAGCATTATCCAAACGCGATTATGAGTAAAAAATATTTAAAGTCTTGGCTAAAGAAGCCAATTAGGCTTGCCTACGAAATCATCGAAAAACTATCTCTACCGATTTTATCGGGAGTCATTTACACGACAGAAGAGATTGGAAAACGGTATAAATCATATACTAGCTGTAAGATTGAAAATTATCCATTGACAGATATGTTTCCGCCACTTCAAAAAGTGAAGGGAGATCACCATACTCTGTTATATTTAGGTGGGATTACTCGAATAAGAGGAATCGAAGAGTTAATAGACGGCTTTGCAAAGGTAGCTATTGAACGGCCAGAGGCAAAGCTCTTATTTGTTGGTGGCTTTGAATCAGACTCATTTGAACGAGAAATAAAACAAAAGGTAAAGGAACATCATTTAGAGGAAAAGGTACAGTTTAAAGGCAAGGTTCCTTATGAGCAAATCGAGGAGTATTTATCAACAGCTTCAATTGGGATTATTCCTTATTTACCTGTGCCGAATCATTTAGTCTGCCTGCCGAATAAGCTGTTCGAATATATGGCGGCAGGGGTAGCTGTTATTTCTTCTGATTTTCCCCATTATCGAAAGGTTGTTGAGTCTTCTAGCAGTGGTCTGCTCATCGATCCTGAGAGCCCACAGTCAATTGCGAAGGCGATGATTTCGCTATTAGATGATGCGACATTAACCGATGAAATGGGGCAAAACGGTCGAGTTGCTTTTGAAACGAAATATAATTGGAATTCTGAGGAAGAGAAACTAGTTGC
Source organism: Metabacillus sp. 22489 (assembly GCF_052044855.1). Classification (NCBI taxonomy): domain Bacteria; kingdom Bacillati; phylum Bacillota; class Bacilli; order Caryophanales; family Bacillaceae; genus Metabacillus; species Metabacillus sp. 22489. Next base: position 50,044 of record NZ_JBQENT010000007.1, on the reverse strand, counting down.
ATTCTATCGAAAAATTTTGACTAAATAACAAATAGATGAATTATGTTAAATGTATATGTTTGTTTTCTTACGTAATTGATAATAGTAATAGATATGTCATAAATTTTAAGCAAAAAACAATTGAATCTTTAATAATTTTTGCTATGATGGAATAAGTGTAAATTTCTCACACAAGTGGGTGGAACTATGCATTCTTATATAGACTATATTGTAGCGTTTATTCTTTCATTTACAGTTGCTGTCTTCATTACGCCTGTCGTTAAGAAAATTGCAATTAAAATTGGCGCAACTGATAAACCAAATACACGAAAAATTCATAAAGATATTATGCCAAGACTTGGAGGTCTCGGAATCTTCATTGGTGTAATAGCCGGCTTCTTATATTTACAGCCACATTCAATCTATATGAAGGAAATTGTGATAGGCGCTTTCATCATTATATTAGTTGGTATTTTAGATGACAAATATACATTACCAGCAAAGTATAAATTTATCGGACAGCTCATTGCTGCGATTGTTGTTGCGTCATCAGGACTTCTAATTGAAAAATTTAATATTCCTTTTTATGGACTTGTTGAATTAGATTATTTAAGCTATCCGGTGACTGTCATTTGGATTGTCGCGATAACGAATGCGATCAATTTAATTGATGGCCTTGATGGCTTAGCAGCAGGTGTATCATCAATCGCTATGACTAGTATTCTAATTATGGCCTTTGCTGATTCACAATTTTTAGTTGTTGCCCTTTGCTTTATTTTGATCGGAAGTACATTAGGCTTCCTTGTTCATAATTTTTACCCAGCAAAGATTTTTATGGGGGATACAGGGGCATTGTTTTTAGGATACTCAATATCGATCATCTCGATGTTAGGGTTATTTAAAAATATAACAATATTTAGCTTTATCATTCCGATTGTTGTTTTAGCAGTCCCAATCTTTGATACAGTATTTGCGATTATTAGGAGGCTTTTAAACAAAAAGAGTATTGCTGCTCCTGATAAGCTACACTTGCATTATTGTTTAGTTAACTTAGGCTTCAGCCATCGCTCTGCTGTTTTAATCATTTACTTCTTTAGCGCATGCTTTGGGTTTTCGGCAATTATCTTCTCAAATGCAACGCTATGGATTTCATTATTGTTAATGATTATTTTATTGCTAGCACTGCAATTCATTGCTGAGATAGTAGGGTTAATTGGCATCAATCGAAGACCATTAATTAATATGATTCGAAAGATCTCTCAAAAGAATAATTAAGATGAAGAAAATGCCCAACCTATTTTATAGGTTGGGCATTTTTTGATAGTTAAATAAAACTTATAAGAAAACCCAGGGGTTGAATAACCTCTGGGTTTATTTATGCTATTCTGTTTCTGATTCATAAGAACTATCTGATGAATCATCAGAACTCTCAGATGATGATGAAGTAGATGATGAGGTTGCGGATTTGAGTCCTAAATGTACTTTTAGCTCGTCTTGAACTTCTTCAACACTTTCCTCGTCAGGGAACCAATAGGATATATCATCAATATCATCACTTGCACCTTCAAGCGTTACGGTATCAATATCGTTTGAATTAAAGCCTGAATATTTTTGGTAAAAACCAAGCAATTCAGATACTCGCAAGTTTGTTTCAACGTTCTTTCCGACCTCAGCTGTTAATTTATCAACCTTTAAGAGCGTACCAGCAGAAGCGATTTCGTCGATGATGGCTTTTACGACTTCCTGCTGTCGTTCGTTACGACCAATATCACCTAGAGGGTCTTTCTTTCTCATCCTCGCATAAGCTAATGCGTGACGACCGTCTAACTCCATAGGTCCTTCATAAAACTCAAGCTTCTCTGCTTTAGGGTCATCACTGTTTTGTTCGAAATCAAATGGAACATCGACAGTGATCCCTCCTACAATATCAACAATGTTTTTAATTCCATCAAAATTGACTGTTGCATAATAGTCAATTGGAATATCTAAGAAATCCTCGACAGTGTCAATCGTTAATTCTTTTCCGCCCTTTGAATAGGCGTGGTTAATTTTATCCTCCCCTTTTCCAGGGATTTCCACGCGAGCATCACGTGGAATACTTAATAGCTTCATCGATTGATCTTTAGGATTAAATGTTGCCACCATTATCGTATCGGATCGGCCACCTTTACCTCCACTTGAATAATCCTCAATCCCTAATAATAAAATCGAAACCGGATCATTTGAAATGCTAACTGCTGATTCACGTAACTTTGATTTATCTCTACCTAAATCATCATAGGATTCATTTGCCGCACTTAATGTGTGGTAAAATACCCATCCAAGATAACCTGCTACACATACGAATACTAATAGGAGAAAAAATAAAAATCTCCTTAAAATAGGATGCTTGCGTTTCCTCTTTTTTTTCTTTGCTTGACTTCTATTCATAAATTTCTCCTCTAAATGTTAAATTTGTACGTCTTGTTCTAAATAAACGACATCACCATCAACAATTTCACTTTGTCCATTTGTCATTTCAGTCATCCAGCTAATAAAGTCAGCTTTTTTATCTTCTTCCACATAGGTTTCCACTTCGACATCATTTAAATAATGAATATCCTTTATTAAATAGTTGGAAGCTCTTAATTCATTTTCCACTTTTCCTAACCATGTATAGTCTATTTTTGTATGCATAATACACATTAATTTTCGTTCAACGATGCCTGTCGCATTTAGGCCCTCTGAAACTGATTTTCCGTAAGCGCGGATCAGTCCGCCTGTGCCAAGCTTAATGCCACCGAAATAACGGGTGACGACGACAACAGTGTTTTTTATGTCGCGTTTTTTCAAAACCTCAAGCATCGGGACGCCAGCTGTGCCACTAGGCTCCCCATCATCGTTTGCCTTTTGGATTTGGTTGTGTTCTCCGATAAGATATGCTGAGCAATTATGATTTGCATTAGGATGCTGTTTTTTTATTTTTTGGATAAAGCTTTGAGCGTCATCCTCAGTAGTGACTCGCTCTGTATAACAAATAAACCTTGATTTTTGGATAATTAGTTCATGCTCTCCATAGCCTTTTACGGTATAATAATGAGAAAGCATGCTTGTACACCTCCTGACAAGCGAGCGAGTTAGGGACATGTTTCGCGTTTTTTACAGTAAAAAAAACGATCAGCAAATATGCTTCTGCTGATAGCAGTCCTATTCTATTATAAAACGACATTTTTTGTACTTCAATCGTAATCTTTTGACAAACGAAAAAGAATCATGTAGTAAAATGTGACAAAATGTAGAATATTAAAGAAAAAATTACATAAAAACAAAGGGGACATAAATAGGAGGAATGCCGTATGAACCCGATAAAACTTGATAGTAAGCTGTTAGACGAAATAATAGATAAAATGATCCATACTGTTGATTCAAGCAAGGATGAAATTTTTCAAATTGGTGAACAGTCACGTCAGCAATATGAATCACTTGTTGAGGAATTAGCTGATATTAAACGTCAAGTAAGCATTGTGATTGAAGAAGGAGATAAGCTTGAGGTTCATTCAAGAATTGCTCGTAATCGACTTGCACAGGTGAGTAAGCATTTTAAGCAATTTTCCGAAGATGAAATTCGTGAGGCATATGAAAAAGCCCATAAACTTCAAGTAGATCTTTCAATGATGCAGCAGCATGAGAAACAGCTTAGAGATCGTAGAGATGATCTAGAGCGACGTTTATTAGGCTTGCAGGAAATTATTGAACGCTCAGAAACACTCGTTAGCCAAATTACGGTTGTTTTAAACTATTTGAATCGTGATTTGCGACAGGTCGGAATATTGTTGGAGGATGCCCAACAAAAGCAGGACTTTGGTTTGCGAATTATTGAAGCACAGGAGGAAGAGCGGAAACGAGTATCGCGTGAAATTCATGATGGACCGGCACAAATGCTTGCAAATGTCATGATGCGTTCAGAGCTCATTGAAAGAATTTTCCGTGAGCGTGGAACGGAGGACGGCTTTAAAGAAATCCGCAATCTTCGTGATAATGTTCGAAATGCTTTGTACGAGGTAAGAAGAATTATCTATGATTTGAGACCGATGGCGCTGGATGACTTGGGACTTATTCCAACCCTCAAAAAATATTTAAACACGATCGAAGAATATGATGGGAGAACAAAAATCCTATTTCATAGCATTGGCTGTCTTAGTGACATTCGCCTTCCCCCAAGATTCGAGGTTGCCTTGTTCCGGCTGGCGCAGGAGGCAGTGACAAATGCGATAAAGCATGCGGAAGCAACTGAAATTAATGTAAGGGTAGAGGTTGAGGACGATTATATTAGTATGATCATCAAAGATAATGGAAAAGGCTTCAATGTAAAAACAGTAAAAGAAAACCGAGATAAAAAATCGTTCGGTCTAATTGGAATGAAAGAACGAGTAGAACTGCTAGAGGGAAAAATTACAGTTGATTCCAAAAAGGGGTTAGGTACATTTATCATGATTAAAGTGCCCTTTCAAGTAACAAATCCTGCAAAAGTATGAGAATGAGTACGAAAGACTTATTGACACAAACAATAGCTTATAGAATAGAATATAATGGGGAGGCGTAGACATGAAAACAAAAATTGTTATTATAGATGATCATCAATTATTCCGTGAGGGCGTTAAACGTATTTTAGATTTTGAACCGAGCTTTGAGGTCGTTGCTGAAGGTGACGATGGTGAAGAAGCGTTAGAAATCGTTGAAACACATAAACCAGATGTTGTTATAATGGATATCAATATGCCGAAAGTAAACGGTGTAGAAGCGACAAAGCAATTAATTGAAGCAAATCCAGAGGCAAAGGTAATCATCCTTTCCATTCATGATGATGAGAATTATGTCACACATGCATTAAAAACAGGTGCAAGAGGTTACTTATTAAAAGAAATGGATGCTGATACATTAATCGATGCTGTAAAAGTTGTCGCAGATGGCGGCTCTTACTTACATCCACGCGTAACCCATAATCTTGTCAATGAGTTTAGAAGACTTGCTACTGCAAATGGACAAGCATCCAATCAACCATTGCAGCCAGAAATACGCAGACCATTACATATCTTAACTCGCCGGGAATGCGAAGTTCTGCAAATGCTTGCAGATGGAAAAAGCAATCGAGGAATCGGCGAAGCTTTATTCATAAGTGAAAAAACGGTTAAAAACCATGTAAGCAATATATTACAAAAAATGAATGTAAATGACCGTACACAAGCGGTTGTTGTCGCGATTAAAAATGGTTGGGTAGAAGTAAAGTAATAAATAGTAGGTCAGACTTTTAACATAAAGAGTCTGGCCTTTTATTTTTGGCTCGGTACTAAAATATTGTAAAGGTTAAGGGAGGCTCACCGCCTAACCCACAAAAATAGCAACAAAGCTTACGAATACAGCTTTATTTTATATGATTCTCTAAAAATAGTGTCTAGCAATATCATAAAGCTTTTTCTAGAAATATTATCTAATTAGTGAAATTAAGTACATGATCCGTTAAAATGATAGTACACTAAAAGAAATACTGAAATCTTACAAAACGGGCTTCGTTACTCTTTTCTGTTGTTTTCAATTAGTAAGTCACTATGCACAATTGTACTAAGGGTATGCATAGCGTCTTCCTTTGATTAGCTTCTTTAGAAGTAGAAACTTTAGGCAACGCTAAGTTTACGATTGTCTGATAAATAAGATTTTCAATAAGGAAGGAAACAAAAAAGATGAAAACGGCTATTTTAACAGATAGTACCGCATATATCCCGAAGGATTTACGTGACAAACACGATATTTATATGATTCCGTTAAGCGTGATTTTTGGAGATGAGACGTACCAAGAGGAAAACGAAATGACTGCTGAACAATTTTTTGCAAAGGTGAAGGAAAGGCAGGAGCTTCCAACAACCTCACAACCACCTGTCGGAATGTTTGTTGAATTGTTTGAGAATTTGTCAAAGGAATATGATGCAGTGATTTCCATTCATCTATCAAGTGGAATTAGTGGTACATATAACGGTGCTGTAACAGCAGGGACGATGGTTGACACAATAAAGGTTTATCCATTTGATTCAGAAATTAGCTGTATGGTTCAAGGGTTTTATGCACTTGAGGCATCTGAAATGGCAAAGGCTGGCCGGACCCCTGAAGAAATACTCGAACGATTAAATGAAATGAAAAAGTCCGTAAATGCATATTTTATTGTTGATGATTTATCAAATCTCCAACGCGGTGGCCGATTAAGTGGAGCGCAAGCATTAATTGGAAGCCTATTGCAGGTAAAGCCAATTCTTCACTTTGAAGATAAAGTAATAGTTCCATTTGAGAAAATCCGTACAAAGAAAAAAGCATTAAACCGTGTATATGACTTATTTCACGAGGTTGCTGGAAATAACGAGCGAATTCGTGCCGTTGTTATCCATGCAAATCGCCCAGAAGAAGCTGCAGCAATGAAGCAAGAGCTTGAAGAAAAGTATCCGAATGTCGAATGCTTGATTAGCTATTTTGGTGCTGTAATTGGCACACACCTCGGTGAAGGTGCGATTGGTTTAGGCTGGTATAAAAAATAAGTATTAAGTTTATATTAGAAACATTCATTTTTTCATACTTCATTTTGGCGCCAAGCCCTTTGAGGTAAGGCAAGAAAGAATAGAAGGGTAAGGAGCTCCTTCCATTCTTTTCTTGTCTTATGCTTGTCGTTGCGCTTCCGCTTTTCGTATAGTACTTTCCTCCCTTATTAGGTACAATATGTAGACATGTCCAATTTTATCCTCCATAATATTTATTGAAAAGCTTGAAAGAAGGTTTGATAGAAATGTGTATGACGTCACGTCATAACTCTTGTGCAGATCATGAAGGTAAAAAAAGGACATATCGTCACTGGACAACCTTAGAGGATCGGAAGCTTTTAGAACTGCGAAACAGTGGCATGAAATTTAAGCATATTGCGACAGAACTATCTCGTACTCCGATTAGTGTAGAAAAACGTTATCGAAAAATAGTTGGTAATAATTGAGGGTGAACCATGAGATTTACAATCTACAATAAAATGTTAGCTCCCGTCTTCTCATATCACGAAGGTTTGCCGATAGCACATCTCAGTGAACTCCCACAAAATCCGACAGAACCACAATATTCCTATTCAAAACAACTACAGCAACACATGGCAGGGAAGGAATTACTCATATCAGAAATCCCATTCCCATTTGAAACAATTCTAGAACATTACTATCACGGCTATATTCAATTGAATTATGGTGTCTTCCGAAAACATAACAAGCTTTATTGTAATCGATGTGGGAACGATTCCCCATCTTTATTTGCGTCCTTTGCTTGTGCTCGATGTGGCGCAGCAAATTGTTTTTATTGTCGGAATTGCATTATGATGGGAAGAGTTAGTGAGTGTACCCCATTGTTTAGCTGGTCAGGACCTAATGATGAAGAGATGGAAAGGGTCGACTTCACATGGGACGGAAAGCTATCAAAAGGGCAAGCCGCTGCCTCAGATCGAGTCGTTCAAGCGATAAAGGAAAACAACCAGCTACTCGTATGGGCGGTATGTGGGGCAGGGAAAACAGAGGTACTGTTTAAAGGAATTGAATACGGATTACGAAATCAAAAACGAATTTGCCTTGCAACTCCACGTACAGATGTTGTACTTGAGCTAGCTCCACGATTGAAAAAGGTGTTTCCGGTGACAAAGATTTCAGCCCTTTATGGTGGAAGTGAAGAAAAGCATCAGCGTGCATCGCTTTATATATCTACAACACATCAGCTCCTTCGATTTAAAGAAGCATTTGACATCATCATTATTGATGAAGTCGATGCCTTCCCTTACTCAATAGACAAATCTCTCCAATTTGCCGTAAGTAAGTCACGAAAACAAACAAGCTCATTAATTTATTTAACTGCTACTCCATCAAAACAATTAAAAAGAGACGTTATGCAAAAGAAGCTCGACGCCGTCAAAATACCTGGTCGCTTCCATGGACATCCTTTACCAGTACCGAAATTTACATGGTGTGGTAATTGGCAAAAGCAGCTGAAAAAGGACACATTACCGGCTGTCATCCTTACTTGGATTAAAAAGCAGCTAGAGAGTAAGAAGCAAGCCTTCCTATTTGTTCCGTCTGTTTCGATTTTTGAGCAAGTAGTGACAATATGTCGTAAATTTGATTCAAGGATAGAAGGTGTCTATGCTGAAGACCCTGCCCGTAAAGAGAAGGTTCAGCGTTTTCGAAACGGAGAATTTCCGATTATCGTTACATCAACGATATTAGAACGCGGTGTGACGATTCCAAACAGCGATGTAGCTGTGCTTGGCAGTGAGGATGATATTTTTACAGAGAGTGCTCTTGTGCAAATATCAGGAAGAGTCGGCAGAAGTGCTGCTTATCCAACTGGTGACATTATCTTTTTTCATTATGGCAAAACGAAAGCGATGGTCGAGGCCAAAAAGCATATTCAACAAATGAATGACATTGTACGAAAAATGAACAATTCTGTTAAAAACTAGTATATTCCTTCAAAATCTACAATTATTATGGCATAATAGTTACTAATACTTTCATTCAAGGGGCTCTTTTAGATGATTATAAACGCGATGGAAAAAATCATGCTAGATTTATTAGATGAATATAAAGATAAGCTGCAATTAACATGTACCTGTAATGAGTGCATGGATGATATCATTGCGCTTACATTAAATAATGTTCAACCACGCTATGTTACGAACAAGGAAAAAATCATGTACATTAAGGCAAGCTATGTTGACAAGCAGGAGATGACGTCTTTAGTAGTCAAGCTCGCTGAATGTGCAAAAATTGTATCTGACCGTCCTTTATGCAAAACCTATCAAAAAAGGGTTGATGCGAATGAGATGTCTTATTTGTAAACAGGAAATTTCAGAAACTCCATCTTGGAAAAGCCTCCTCCTTTTAAATGAAATGGCAACGTGTGAGGAATGCTTTCAGCAATTCGAGAAAATTTCCGGGTCAACCTGTCCGCTTTGCCACAGACCACAGACGAATGAGCAGCCTTGTCAAGATTGTATGAAATGGCAGGAAGACAGCAATTGGCGAGACATTCTTGAGAGAAATGTTTCGATTTTTACCTATAATGAGGCAATGAAGGAGGTTCTTGCTACTTATAAATTTAGAGGAGATGCTGCATTATCAGCAGTCTTCAGGCAGGAGCTTATCGAAGCATATAACAAGTTTCTAAAACCATTTAAGCTAGACATCGCAATCCCTATCCCTCTTAGCAAGGAACGCTTGTACGAGCGGGGCTTCAATCAAGCGAAGCTTTTCGCTGACTTTCTCCCACTTCCACAGCTAGACACCCTCACGAGATCAGACGATAAAAAGCAATCAAAAAAATCACGACATGAACGATTATTATCTGAAAGTGTGTTTTCTCTTAGAGAATCCAGTAAAATAGAAAAGAAACAAATTCTCCTAGTAGATGATTTATATACAACAGGTAGTACACTACGACATGCTGCAAAAATCCTTCTGCAAAATGGCGCCGAAAAGGTTTATTCCTTAACATTAATTAGAAGCTAAAAAAAGAAGGTTTATTGCCGATATAAAGGATAGAAACGTAAGGATAGGAGAATAACAATGGGTGAATTATCAAATTGTCCGAAATGCAATACGTTATTTGTGAAAACACAATTTCGTTCCGTATGTGACGCATGTTTTAAAGAAGAAGAAAAAGCATACGAAACTGTTTATAAATTTTTACGTAAGCGTGAAAATCGCAAAGCACTTTTACATGAAGTCGTCGAAGGAACAGGGGTAGATGAAGATTTAATTTTAAAATTTATACGTAACGGAAGAATTCAATTATCTAACTTTCCTAATTTAGGATACCCATGTGAAAAATGTGGTAAATCGATTAAAGAAGGTAGAATTTGCAATAGCTGTACATCTGATATTAATGAGCAGCTACATCAGTTAGATGAGGTAGAAAAAATTAGTGAACGCAATAAATCATCAAACATTCAAACAACCTACTACTCCCAAAGTACTAAAAAATAGAAAAAGCTAAAAAATAGCAAATGAACGCCGATATATATAGTAGACAAATGGTGAGCTTAAAAGAAAGTGAGGGAAACTCATGAAAATTAATAACATTGGCTCAATGGGAGTCAATCCATATAAACGTAATTTAGAAAAAAATACAGCAGTGCAAAAATCACAAACAAAAGAAGATAAAGTAGAGATTTCCTCAAAAGCAATTAATCTGCAAGCATCAAATGAGATGACAAAAGCAAGACAAGAAAAGGTTCAAGCGATTAAAACACAATTAGAGAGCGGTAATTATACAATTGACCCAAAGGCCATTGCTAAAGGGCTACTTAATTTCTATAAGAAATAACATATAGGGGGGTAAATATTGTCAGCAGCCGAATTAATTTTATCACTAGAAAAGCTATTACAACTTCATAAAAATCTCTATCAACTTACCCTTCAAAAAACAGAAATATTAAAAAGTGAAAACATTGATGAGCTAAAGGAATTATTAAAAAAAGAGCAAATGTTTGTGAAAGCTATATCTCAGCTTGAAGATGAGCGGATTAAGCAAACTGTTGCTTTTTTAGGACGTGAAGATGAGTTATCGATGTCAGCATGTATTGAAAAAGCAACAGGTTCAGAGCAAGACAAGCTTAAAGAACTTGAGAAAGACTTTAAAGAAACAATCGATAGCTTAAAAGCAACAAATGAATTAAATAGAGAACTAGCAAAGCAAGCTATACAGCTAGTATCGATGACACTTGATATGCTTATGCCACAAGAAACAGAATTTAACTACAATAAACCAGCAAATAAACCGATCGAAAAGCAACGTCGATCTTTATTCGATTCGCAAGCTTAGGTAAGGAGAGAAAAATATGCGTTCATCATTTATGGGACTTGAAATCGCCAAACGTGGAATGTTCACACAACAAAGTGCACTTTACACAACGGGTAACAATATTTCTAATGCCAATACACCTGGGTATACACGACAACGAGTGAATTTTCAAAGTACTGAACCGTATCCGTCACTGGGCGTTAACGCGCCAACAATTCCTGGTCAAATGGGGACAGGTGTTGAAGCTGGTAGCGTACAACGTATTCGTGATAGCTTTTTAGATGTCCAATACCGCTCGGAAAACAACAAAATGGGCTATTGGGAGACTAGAGCTGACGCTTTAAAGAAAATGGAAGAGATTATGAATGAGCCATCTGACACAGGTTTGTCAGCAACAATGGATCAGTTCTGGCAGTCATTACAGGATTTAGCTGTAAACCCTACAAATTCAGGAGCTCGCGCAGTAGTCCGTGAACGTGGAATTGCTGTTGCGAATACATTTCAATATTTATCGACATCATTAAAGTCTGTGCAATCTGACTTGAAAAGTGAGTTAAATATTTCAGTGGATGAAATAAATTCAATAGCAAACCAGCTAAACAACATTAATAAGCAAATCGCTAGCATTGAGCCAAATGGCTATTTACCAAATGATTTATATGATGAACGAGATGTCTTATTAGATAAGCTATCATCGTTAGCAAATGTGAAGATATCTTATGATAAGAGCGGTGGGAATTCATTAGATATTGCAGAAGGATCTGTTACCGTTCAAATCGTTGATGACAATGGAAACTCTCTTGGTACTTTAGTAGATGGTAAGGCGCAAACGGTTAGCGAGGTTTCCGTACAATATCATAATGATAATGGATTAGTCGAATCAGTTAAGATTGGGAACGGGGATTCAATCAATGTTTTGGACTTTAATAGCTCAGGTAAGATTAGTAGTTTAATTGATTCATATGGATATACGTATACCGAAAATGGGGAAGCTGTTGAAGTAGGACTTTATCCAGAAATGCTAGATAATCTAGATAAAATGGCCTATAGCTTTGCGAAGGAATTTAATAGTGTCCATAGTGCAGGCTGGAGCCTATCGAATTTTGATGAGAACAATAATCCAACAGCACACACTAATATTAATTTCTTTTCATTTGGTGTAAATGCAGCAGGTGAAGACCAATATTTATCAGATGAAGACTATAAAGGTGCAGCTAGTCTCATTCAAATTACAACAGATATTAAAGAATCGACAAATAATATCGCAGCTTCCTTTGCAGAAGAAGGTCAAACTGCTGAGGTTGGTAATGGGAGCAATGCGATAAAGCTCGCCGAAGTTAAAAATAAAACGCTCAATATTGACGGAACAAAAACAACGATTCAAGAATTTTATGAGGGCGTTATCGGTGGTATGGCGGTCGATGCACAGCAGGCGGAAAGACTCACTGCGAATAGTAACGTATTACGTGATTCTGTTGAGCAAAGAAGACAATCTGTTAGTGCAGTATCGTTAGATGAAGAAATGACGAATATGATTCAATTCCAACATGCATATAATGCTGCGGCAAAGATGATTTCTTTACAGGATGAGCTTTTAGATACAATTATTAATAAAATGGGAATCTAATAGGTAGGTGAAAGAAAATGCGAGTAACACAAAGTATGTTAGCGAGTAACTCATTACGAAATTTAAGTAAAAGTTATTCGAATATGGGAAAATATCAAGACCAATTAGCAACAGGGAAAAAAATCAGCCGACCATCAGACGATCCAGTCGTAGCGATAAAGGGTATGTTCTACAGAACAAACTTGACTGAGGTTGAACAGTATAAGCGTAATCTTAATGAGGCATATACATGGATGGAAAATTCCGAAGCAGGGATTGAACAGGCTACTCAGGTTATCCAACGTATACGTGAACTAACGGTACAGGCTAATAACAGCACAAATAGTCCAGAGGATTTAAAGGCAATCGGTGTAGAGATTGCTCAATTAAAAGAGGATTTAATGGGAGTTGCTAATACCCAAGTTGCCGGGAATTATATTTTTAATGGTACGCAGACGAAAAACCCGCCGATCCCTTTAGATGCAAATGGTAATCCGGATTTTTCGCAAATAAACTCAACAGCTTATAATATTGAGGTATCAAAGGGTGTTCAATTAAAGGTAAATGTCGATGCGAATAATGTATTCAGCCAAGAACTTTTTGATACATTATCAGCGTTAGAAACAAATTTATTAGACGGAGAAGGCACGCTTGAAAACGGTGATGAGCTTCTTGCGGATTTAGACAAGCATATCGATTCCATGCTAGCAGAGCGTTCTGAGCTTGGTGCACGTTATAATCGTCTTGAACTTGTAGATAGTCGCCTAAGTGACCAAGAGGTTATTGCAAATCGTATTTTATCTGACAATGAGGATGCTGATATTGAACGAGTGATAACAGATTTGACTATTCAAGAAAGCATTCATCGTGCTTCATTATCTGTTGGAGCTAGAATTATTCAACCTTCTTTAATCGACTTTTTAAGATAAGCTATCTATCAAATAGATAGCTTTTTTACTAGGAGTGGTCAAATGAGAATTCCGCAAATCCGACTTGAAAGTACAAATGCACAAATTGGGATTAAAACAACAAATGCAGTAAATAATATCAGTCAACCTAAAGCAGATCTATCAATCGAACAACCTAAGGCAGATATGACAATAAACACAACTCCTTCAAAACTAACAATCGATCAAACACAGGCAAGAGCGGACGTTGATTTAAAATCAATTTTTCGAAGAACAGAGGAATTTGCACAAATCGGTTATCAGGACTTGCTTGCAGGAATAGCCCGACGCACCCAACAAGGTGCAGAGCTGATGAAAATAGAAAACCGCTCAAATCCAATTCCGAGTCAGGCAAAGCAAAATAGTGTAAAGCCATGGAAGGAATTTGGACTAGGTTTTATTCCATCTGCGGGAAGTGTGAAGATTCAATATGACCCAGCTAAGGTAAATATTGAAATAGAGCCTAATAAACCAATCATTAATGTGAAGGTCAATAAACCGATTTATGACTATGAGCCTGGTAAGGTTAATATTTATCTTGAAAGAAGAAACGATCTAAAAATAGATGTTGAAATGATTGATATAAAGGCATAATAGAAAGAAGGATGGTGACATATGGAAATACAAACGAAATATCATGGAGCTATCGAGGTAGAACAAAATGAGTTCATTCACTTTGAGCAAGGAATACCGGGATTCCTGGACGAAAAGGAATTTGTTTTTTTACCTCTAGATGATAAGGGACAATTATTGATTATGCAATCAACGAAAACCTCTGAGCTTGGCTTTGTTGTAACGAATCCATTTGAATTTTTTAAAGAATATGAGTTTGAATTATCAGACCAAGATAAAGAGTCGCTAAAGGTAGAAAAGGAAACAGACATTCAAGTGTTCACAATTTTAACTGTTAAGGAACCATTTGCAGAAACGACAGCAAATTTACTAGCACCATTAGTGATTAATATCGGAACAAAATTAGCAAAACAAGTCATTTTAACAGATACAGCGTACACAACAAAGGATAAAATCATTGAAAATGCTATCCAAAAGTAGGAGGTGGAAGCTTTGCTTGTATTGACGAGAAAAACCGGTGAAGCAATTCAAATAGGCGGAGAGATTGAAATTACGGTTCTTTCTGTACACGGTGATCAAATTAAATTAGGTATCAATGCCCCAAAGCATATTGAAATACATCGGAAAGAAATTTACGTAAGTATCCAAGAATCAAATAATGAAGCAGCTTCCATTAGTGAAAAATTAATAAGTAATTTAAAAGCAAGTAAAATAGACCTCTAAGAAGTGAAATAGGGGGTCTATTTTTTTGTGTTCGTAAAGCTTTTGGGTTGAGAGGCTTTCTAGACTTCACTAGAAGAATGAGAAAGACTGCTTGTAAGGGAAAAGCATTTACTAGAGGAGGCTCCTAATAGAACGCATCTAAACGATAACGGAAAGCACCAACCTATGGGGAAAACCGAATGTTTCTTCAAATAGTAAAGGAAATAATTGGACATAAAAAAACATATAAAACTTTTAAAAAAACTATTAAATAATTAAAAACCATGTCGATAATATTAGTGTAAGGTGAAAACACAACATGGCGGCCGACAAAATGTGTTTTCACTTGAAAAATATCTATTCATTCACAAGGATGTGAATGAGCCTAAATTCAAGGAGGAAAAACAAAATGAGAATTAATCACAATATCGCAGCTTTAAACACATACCGTCAATTAACTGCTGCAAACAACGGACAATCTAAATCAATGGAGAAATTATCTTCAGGTCTTCGCATCAACCGTGCTGGCGACGATGCAGCAGGTCTTGCAATTTCTGAAAAAATGCGTGGTCAAATCCGCGGTTTAGAAATGGCTGGAAAGAACTCTCAAGATGGTATCTCTTTAATCCAAACTGCTGAAGGTGCTTTAAACGAAACACATGCAATCCTTCAACGTATGCGTGAACTAGCAGTTCAAGGTGGTAACGATACTAACGTTACAGCTGACCGTACTGCTATCCAAGACGAGTTAAACCAATTAATGTCTGAGATCGACAGAATCGCTGATACTACTGAGTTCAACACTCAAAACCTATTAGGCGGAAACTTCTCTGGTACTTTACAAATTGGTGCTAACGAAGGACAAGTAATTAACATTACTATTTCTTCTATGGATACTACAGGTTTATCATTAAATACAACAAATGTATCAGTTGGTACAAATGCATTAGCAAGTTCTTCTATCAGCCAAATCGATGCTGCGATTGAATTAGTATCACAACAACGTTCTAAGCTTGGTGCAGTTCAAAACCGTTTAGAGCACACTATCAATAACTTAGGTGCTTCTCAAGAAAACTTAACAGCTGCTGAGTCTCGTGTACGTGACGTTGACATGGCTAGCGAAATGATGTCTCAAACTAAGAACTCAATCCTTGCTCAAGCTGCTCAAGCAATGCTTGCTCAAGCTAACCAACAACCACAAGGTGTTCTTCAATTACTTCGTTAATCATTAACAGTAGTAATCTCAAAGAAATATCGTGCTGTATTTTATGGCACGATATTTTTATTGGGTTTACTACTTCTAGGAGGAAACAGAAATGAAACCATTTATATCTTTATGTATGATCGTAAAAAATGAAGAGAAAGTGATAGAACGTTGTCTTTCTTCAATAGCTCATTTAGTTGATGAAGTAGTAGTTGTTGATACTGGATCTACTGATAAGACAAAGGAAATTGTCTCAAAATATACATCTAATATTTATGATTTTGAATGGGTAGATGATTTCTCTATTGCTCGTAATTTTGCAGCTTCAAAAGCAACAGGAAAATGGATTTTGGTACTTGATGCGGATGAATATGTAGATGAAGAGAATTTTAAAAGCTTTACTTTAGAATTAAAAAATGATAGCGATCAGTACGATGCTTATTATGCAAAAATACTAAACTTCTCAGGGAATTTTGGTGAAGCATTGGTTCAAAACTATCATGATAGAATATATAAAAATAATGGAAAGATCAGCTATTATCGTAAAATTCATGAACAGTTTCGACATAATGAAGGCTTAGAATTAAGTTATAAAAATTCAAATTTATTAATTTTTCACTCTGGATACTTGAAGCACACTGTTAGTGAAAAAGATAAAAATACTCGAAATAAAAAGCTTATAGATATTGAGATGCAAAGTGATAATAAAAATGCCTTTGACTATTTTAATCTTGGGAATGAATATTCCTCTATAGGTGAAACAAATAAAGCACTTGAGGCTTATATCGAAGCATATAAACAAAAGTCTGACTTTAGATTATCATGGGTATCAACGACGTTAATACAAATAATTATATGTTTAATCCAATTAAAAAGATATAATGATGCATTAAACGTAATAAGTGATGCAGAAACAATTTATGAGAATTCTCCAGAGTTCCTTTACCTAAAAGGTGAAGTATTTTATTTAAGAGGTCAAATGGAAGATGCTAAGGCAGCATTTTTAGAAATAGTAAATAACTCGGCGAGATACAATCACATTATTTTTAGACCTGATTTAAAAGACCAAAAGCCTCATAGCCGTTTAGGGGAAATTTTCCTTTATGAAGAGGATTATCAAAACGCAATTTTTCACTATACTAGTGTGTTAAATATAAACAAGCATAATGAAGAATCAATAAATAAAGTTATTTTTATATTGAATAAATTTCACTCTATAACAGAAATAAAAGAGTTTTTATATAGAAGTGAACTAATAAATGAAAATAATATAAGACAATATGTTCGGGCATGTTTTGAAATTGGAAATTTTGATTTAGCCTTATCTATTTTAGTGGAAGTTAAGGAAGAAAATAACTTATTATACCAGGTCGGATTATTAAAGAAAATAGCTGTAGAAAAGCAAGGGGATCTAGCAGAAATACAAGATATTCTTGAGGAAACTACTGCAATGGATCTTATAAAATCAAATTGGATTAATATTATCGATTTATATTTATTAAGAGACATCATTCAGGAGGATACTCGTATTGCAAGTTTAATGGAACAGCTTAAGGGTGAAGTTTCATTAAATACTCTTATAAAACTAATAAATGAAGAGACTCATAGTGAGAATATTGATAATGATTTATATTTAACTGCTTTTCAAATTCTTATGAATTATAAACAATATGCACTATGTACAAAATTTTTAAATCATATTAATTCAATAGAACCGGATGAACAGGGGAAAGTAGCGAGAATATTATTTACAAATGGATTTAAAGTTGAGGCACTTCAATTATATGAAAAAATTGATTGGAGTTATTTAAAAGAACAAGACTTTGTGAACATCATAAATAGTCTTATTCAAACAAATGCGCATGATAATGCAGTTGAAGTATCTAAGTATGCAAATGTTTTATATCCAGATGATTTTAGATTTCATCATCAATTAATAAATATTAAAAGATAACCTGACTATTTCAACATACCTTTTAGGAAGCGAAGCCAATGATCCATTCAATCATTGGCTTTATTTGGATATGCGGATAAATATAGGGGAGAGGTACCGGTTGTGAAAATATCATTAGCGATGATAGTCAAAAATGAAGAAAAAAATATTGCTAGATGTTTACAGAGTGTTAAAGATTTAGTTGACGAAATTGTAATTGTTGATACAGGCTCCACTGACAATACAATAAATATCATTAGAGAACATCAAAATGTAAATCTATATCATTATGAGTGGTGTGATGATTTTTCTTCTGCTCGAAATTATTCAATAGAGAAAACAACAGGTGATTATATTTTAGTTCTAGATGCTGACGAATATATTATTTCTGGAACTAGAAATGATCTGGATTTGATCATGAGTCAAAATGCTATCGGGAGAATTTTAGTTTACAGTGATTTTAAAAAAGAAAATCAAGATTTATGTTCTAAAAATTATATTTCAAGATTTTTTCCGAAGGATGTCCAATTTACAGGAATCATCCACGAGCAACTTAATAGTAAGCTTCCAAGAGTAAAGATGAATTTAAAAGTAAAGCATAGTGGCTATTATAATACAAAAAAAGGCGAAAGAAATATTCCTTTACTTATTAAGGCAGTACAAAGGAATCCCCTTGATCCTTACTATCTTTTTCAATTAGGAAGAGAATTACGAATAAGTGAAAAATATTTAGAATCGTTTAATTTCCTTATTAGATCTTATAAATTAATTAATCAGAATGAATCTTACTATGGTGAACTTGTAGTAGAATTAATCAATTGTGGGAAAGAGTGTGGAAAAGAAGAAGTATTGGAAGTGATTAAGCAAAATGAGAATCTATTAAATAATGTTTCGGATTTTCATTTTGCTAAAGGATTGTATTTTTTAAATTATTGTTTTCAATTTCCAACAAAGGCACAATTATATATTCAAAATATTGAAAGTAGTTTTTTAACGTGTTTGTTATTAAACGATAAGGTACATGTTGAATATTTAGAAGGAACAAGTACCTTTTTACCTGCTTATAATCTAGGTGTTTATTATGAAGTAAATGGAGAGAGAAATAAAGCACTAGAATTTTATAAATTATCGTCACATTATGGATATCGTTTGGCTGATAAACGTATTAAGGAATTATGTAGCTGAGGGGGCAAAAGATATGTCTGGACAAAATGAGCTTGAAATATATAAAAAAAATATAAAAAAGCAAATTCAAGAGTATATAAATTTAAATAAGCTTAAGGAAGCGGAATTACTGATTTCGCAATACGAGGATATTATTCAAGGTGACGTAGAGATTTATCAAGCAAAGTCAATAATTTATATACAGGAAGGTAAATTAGAGCTTGCTGAAAAGGTTTTAAAGGATGCTATTCATATTGATAATTATAATAGTGATACATTTTTTAATTTAGCTACATTATTCCAAATAAATAATAACTTGGAGGAAGCTATTAAATATTTTAAATTGGCAAAAGAAAATAGCATTGATGAGTTACAGAAAGTGGAAATTGACGGAATTCTTAGCGACTTATTAGCAAAGCAACCTACAACATCTACTGAAATGAAGACTGTAGAAAATAAGAAGGTACTGATTATAGCTCATATTTTCCCCCCAATCGGTGGATCAGGTGTACAGAGAACGTTGAAATTTGTTAAATATTTAAGCTCCTTTGGATGGGAGCCAATCGTTGTGACGGCTGGAAAAACAAATTATCCTTTAATCGACGAGAGTTTATTATCTGAAATTCCACATGGTACTAGAGTCATTCGAATCGATGAGGATAATAAATTAGATTCAACAATTGTTTCAGAAATTCATTCCATTATTGAAAAAATGAAGGTGAATAAGGATTTATTCACTTCATATAGAACATTTACATTAGCAAATCTAGAAGCAATTCAAATTCCAGATCAATATATTTTTTGGGCTAATAAAGTGTTGAAAGAAATTCATCAATTTATTGACGTTTCGGAAATTGATTTAATTTATACAACTTCAGGACCTTATTCAGACCATGTGATTGGCTATCATTTAAAGGATGAATTTCAAAAGCCTTGGATAGCGGATTTTAGAGATGAATGGACTAATAATCCATATGCTGACCCAGATAAAAATAGTCTATATTATAAAATGGCTTTTGAACTTGAAAAAAGAATTGTAAACACTGCTGATAAAGTAGTTACTGTAACACCAAAGTCTAAAGAAAATTATCAAAATACCTTTAATTTGGATGATGGAATAATTACAACAATCACTAATGGATATGATGAAGATGACTTTAAAGAAATTCATTTCACTAAATCAAGAAATGAAAAATTCACCATTATTCACAATGGATTATTATATGGAATAAGAACACCAGTTACTTTTATGAAAGCTTTAAACAACCTGATTCAAAATGGAAGAATAGATAAGAATAAGATAAAAGTTTATTTTTCTTGGACAAATAATGATGAAAAATGGATCAATTTTGCTAGCGAATTAGGATTAGGGCAAATTGTTGAATTTTTTGGTTATGTTCCGCATCAGGTGAGTTTACAAAAATCTGCTAATAGTGACTTACTGTTACTTATAGTTGGGCCAGGGGAAAAGAATAAGGCAACATATCCTGGTAAAATCTTCGAATATCTTAGACTTAACAAATCTATTCTCTCGTTAGCACCAACAGATGGAGTTGTTCATCAACTGATTGAAGAAACTAATCGTGGATATAATGTTGATTTTAATGACGTTGAAGGTATAGAGCAAAGTATTTTAATGGAATATAAGAAGTGGTTGAATAAGGAAAAAGCTCATTATGAGGCAAATACTAATGTGGAAAAATTTGAAAGAAAAAATTTGACAGAACAACTAAGTAATTTGTTTGATTCAACCCAGTTAAATGATAACCACAATAATTCTAAAATAGTATTTTTTTCTATTAAGAATGGTGATAAGTTCTTAAATGATATTATTCATGAATTATCGAAGGTTTATACTGTTCGAAAAATAATTGTCACGAATATATCCCAAATTGATGAAGGGATGAAATGGGCAGATATTTGTTGGTTTGAATGGTGTGATGATTTATTAGCGTATGGTAGTAATCATGGATTAGCTAAAAAGAAGAAGATAATATCCAGAGTCCATAGATATGAAGTTTTTACTAATAATCCACAAAAAGTAAACTGGATGAATGTCGATAAGTTAATTGTTGTAACAGATCACTTAGTGAAGTTATTAGAAGACCAGTTACCTGACATTAAGGAAAAAGTAGCTATAGAGACAATAAAGAATGGCGTTGATATTAACAAATATACATTTAGAGAAAATAAAGGCTATAAAATAGCATTTGTAGGTGCGATGATATACAGAA
Source organism: Metabacillus sp. 22489 (assembly GCF_052044855.1). Classification (NCBI taxonomy): domain Bacteria; kingdom Bacillati; phylum Bacillota; class Bacilli; order Caryophanales; family Bacillaceae; genus Metabacillus; species Metabacillus sp. 22489. The sequence continues at coordinate 28,854 of NZ_JBQENT010000007.1, read as the reverse complement.
AGAATCCTTTTTTTATGTTACAAATAATGAAAAAACTGATCAGTAAAGATAGTAGATATGAACTGCATATAGCAGGTGACTTTAACGATTTACTGATAAAGAAATATTGGGATTACCAGATTAGTGAATTAGGGTTGGAAAATAATATTTTCTTTGATGGTTGGCAACATGATATTAATGAATGGTTGGAGGATAAAAGTTATATCCTTGCAACTACAATTCATGAGAGTTTTGGATATTTTATAGCTGAAGGTATGCTTAAAGGAATTAAACCAGTAATTCATAATTTTTTATATGCGAAAGAAATATGGCCAGAAAATTATCTTTTTAATACAATTGATGAAGCGGTTGAAATGATTTGCAATAATGAATATTTCGCAGAAGATTATAGAGATTTTGTGGAAAATAACTATTCACTTAGTATACAAATTGAACAGACTAGAAAATTGATAAATAGTCTTTCATAAAGCGAAATGATATCCGATAAGAGGTAATTATATTGTGTAAGTAAGGAATACGTACGGCTCCTTACTTACACAGTTTTTTATTTGATAGAATAACTAGTTCATTTGGGATAACGAAAAGAGATCAGAACTACATAGAATTAACTAATTCAAAATTATTGAACAGAATCAACATGGATATGGAAAAATTCGTGAGCACGATCACTGGATAAGTTGAAATTGCGGTTCCTCGTGATTTTGATTGTTCATTTGAACCGCAGCGGATTCCAAATTGTAAAAGGGACGTATCTTCTATCAAGGATATGTTCATTTCGATGGTATGCAAGAGGAATGTCCCAACAAAGACACCACAAAACTGTAGAAAGGGTATGCACTCTAGCCTTCGGAAAGTTACGAAAAAAATAGTGTTATTATTTTTACTAACAAAGGAATTGGAAAAGATAAGGGAGAGTGGACGCACCCAACAATAGTCCATGGGTACCTGAAGAAATATCTAGAATAACTTACTCGATTTTCTTGACAAGCCGGATACAGCCACGTGAGTATGAGCCCTACTCTCTTTACCTATACTATCTAATCATTTGCGTTATTTTTATACATGAATCTAAAGGGATACGTATTTAAAATAGTCCTCTTACCTATTATTTCCTTCTAATATTTGCTCCTTTAAATAGTCAGTAAATACAGGAACATCCACTCCTGATATTATATTCACATTAAACTCATCAGCATATTCAATATACTCAATAGTTTTTTGATTTCTTGTCGTAATAAAATAATTAATATCTTTAAATAACATTTTTTCATTAGATATAATATCATTTATAATTAGAATATCTGGATAATCTGCTCTTTCAGAAATTAAATTTATAACGTTATTTATATTTTCTTCGAAATTTTCATCCTGTTCGATTCTTAGTATAAGAGTAACTTCATCATAGCTTGAAAAATGACTTATATATTGATTTATTACATTTCTCCATATTGGATATGATTCATTGAAATCAGGTATAAATAAAATAGAATTTAATTTTTTATCCATTACGATACTTTGAACTTCTGTATCTCTATAAGTATTAAATTTACTAACAAACTCTTGAATGTCTTTGCCGAACCACATTTTATTTTCTTCAATTTCCTCTGTTCCCCAATTCCACCATTTAATCTCGAGTAACTGCTTAATTTGTTCCTTGTCAAATCTATATTTAATTATTTTCATAGGATTTCCTATTGCTATTGCATATGGAGGGATATCTTTAGTTACAATTGTTCCTGCCCCTACTACAGCGCCATCTCCAATTCTAACTCCGGATAAAATTGTTACATCATTACCTATCCAAACATCGTTTCCTATAATTATTTGACCTTTTTTAGGTAACTTTCGAGTCACTTCTAATAATGGTGAAGTAGAAATAGATTTATAATCGTGATTTCTATCAATTAATAACGTTACATTATATGCGATAGAACAATAGTTTCCTATGTGGATATTGATAACTTCATTACCCATGTTTACTTGAATTTTCATGTCATTAATATAACTATTTTTACCAATGGTGAAAAAAGGGAAGTTTTCTTTTCCGCCATTATTAAAGACGAATGTTCTTATAGAATCATCACAACTAACTGTTATCATCGATAAACCCCTTATAAAATTATTTTTATTGTCACTAGAACTTCATTGCTATCTTCATTTAATATCGGATGCGAAAAATGATTTTAGGCTCTTCACTAAGACCTGTTCTTATTTTAAAAAGAAAGTAGTTCTTCGTTTCACGCTTATAAAATATGTTGTTATATTGCTTTGGATTTCGAGTGAAGTAATGACTAAGTTGTAAGTCCTTGATATTATTACTTCTTCCTTCTACTGCTGCATTGTAAAACATAAATGGTTGTCATTATGTTTGTTTTTTCTTGGAATTTTCCCCATTGTTATAAGGATTCTTGTGCATTGGTGTGATAATTTAATTTGTAAACAGAGTAAAGTTGTAAAACAACAGAAATTGCTTCATTAATTTAACTTCTTGCACAGATAATTGCTCATTCCGTTCACCTTAAAGTCGACACTTTCCTTTAATTGTTAATACATATAATGAGAAAACATTTTACGATCGTCTTCGAGCTAGTTGTATATCCTCTGTTACGTAACAATTTACATCGAAATAATTAAGTCAATTGAATATACGATTAAAAAAGTATCAAAAGTACCTGGCCAGTTAGGACCTTACAAAAAAATAGAGAAGATAATTTGGATGTATCGAAAAATTTAACTTCTAGTGAGTCTCGAATTTGTGATGGTGATATGCCAAATGATTTGATGAATCAAACAAAATTATCAATTCTTTCTCTAGCAAAGCAATGTAGCTCTAGCTAATCAACTGCTACAATGTATTGCAATGATTAAGGTTAATATTTAAAGAGCCTTCCTTTTTAAAAGAAAGGCTCTTCGTTTAATGCGAAAGTATCTTCAAAATATCAGCCGTATTCTGATTAATCGTCGATACAAACAGTTGATCACTCTTCTGACGTACTTCTAACCCAACAAAATTCATCATCTCTTTGGCCATATCTGTATCAGTTAATAAAGATACGGATGCGGTGATATTTGACTCTTTTACAAATGAATTTTCCATATGATGCTCAATTGCTTCGTAATAAGAACCAATCTTCGTCAAATTACTCGTTGTTTGAACAATTGCCTCATCTAGCTTGCCTATTAAGTCTGAAGAAGCATCACGTGTAAGTAAATTAACAGCATCTAATCCAAGAGCAGTAGTACTTGTATCCATTAAATCGATCGTAATTTGCTGACCTGGATTTGCTCCGACCATTAATACTAATGGTGCGTTTTCTCCGAGAATTTTCATCGTATTGAATTCTAACTTATTTGCTGTATCATTAATACCTTCCATGATTTGCTCGAGCTCCATCTGACTTGCCTGGCGATCCTCGTCTGTCAATGTATCTGTTGCATTCATGACAGCAAGCTCACGTGCTCTTTGCAATAAGCTGTTCACATTATTTAAGCCTTCATCTGCTGCAGATAAGACGGAAAGACCATCCTGCATATTTCGTTGTGCCTGTGAAAGACCTCGTACTTGGGCACGAAATGTCTCAGAAACAGCTAGTCCTGCAGCGTTATCACCTGCACGGCGAATATTTAACCCTGATGCCAATTTATCAAGTGTTTTCTCGACTTTTGTTTCATTTCGTTGGTAACGATTCATTGAAAAGGTAATCGCTGTCTGATTCTGAATTTTCATCTTTTCACCTCTTTTCACATAAATCTCTATATCACTTCTTATATCGACGAAAAAACAATCGTTTTCAAGATAATAGGTGAATTTTTTCAAAAAAGTGCCGATATTATAAATAGAAATAATGAGGAGAGAAGGCTGAATGGACGTAAAGCAAGTAGAAAATGTATATAAGCAGCATAGTTTATCGTCCTTACCTCCAAGAAAGCTTATTTTATGGATGGTTGAAGAAGCTTCCAAAGCGCTAGGAAAAGGAAAACGAGCAATTGAAGAAAAAAACAAAGTTGAACAAAATAAGCAAATTCAAATTACACAACAGCTTATACTTGAAATTATTCCATTAGTGAATAATTCGATTGAAACTGGCAAAATCTTGACAGCTATCTTAGATTTTATGAATCGTAGACTTATTGAAGCAAACATAAAACAAGATAGTACAATATTAGTAGAGATAGAATCATTGCTGCTTCAGTTTAAATTGATTTTGATAGAGGAAAAGTAATCTTTTTAATTATTTTACAAGTATTTTCGATAATATAGATATTAAGCACATTTTTTCTATTAAAAGGATAAATCTGAAAAGACGGATTAAACTTCTTAGAAGATAGTCCGATATAAGAATTAGAACATATTTAAGAGGAGTGTTTATTTATGTCTGTCGCTAAAATTGCTTCACAGCCAACACTTCACAACTTAGATCAAACATACAAAACTGCTGAAAAAGAACATATAGAGACAAGCACTGTACAAGAGAATCAATTCACTCAAAATGAAGCGGATTTAGAAAAGGTTGTAAAAAGTATGAACGACTTCCTGCAGCCTGCAAATACACATATTAAATTCGAGCTTCATGAAGAATTGAACGAATACTATGTAACAGTAGTAGATAATCAAACGAATGAAGTAGTAAGGGAAATCCCATCGAAGAAAATATTAGATATTTATGCGAAAATGACAGAGTTTATGGGACTTCTGTTTGATAAAAAGATATAGAGGTGATGAGACATGGTAACTCGTATTGGTGGATTAGCAAGTGGAATGGATATTGATACGCTTGTAAGTGATTTAATGAAAGCAGAACGAATTCCACTCGACAAATTAACGCAAAAGAAGCAAATTTTAGAATGGCAACGTGATGACTATCGCAGCATGAATACCCTTTTAAGTGATTTCGATAAGTATATTTTTGATAATATGACACTTCAAAAGGATTTTTTAAAGAAGACTGTTACAAGTACTATGTCGGATGCAGTAACTGCAACAGCTAATACTGCTGCTGGGAATGTATCGACTAGTATTAGTGTAAGTCAGCTTGCAACATCAGCTAACTGGGTTTCTGGTGCATCTAACTTTACAGCATATTCAACAGACACCGAAATTGAATTACAGGTAACAAATGGTGATGGAACGGTTAAGGATGTTAAGCTTACAGTTAAAGCTGGAGCAACTCTAGATGATGTATTAAAGCAATTATCAAGTAATAAGGACTTAGGTGTAACGGCTTTTGCTGAAAATGGCAAAGTAGTCTTGTCCAAAAATGACACTGGTGCAAAAGCATCAATTAAATTAATGGATGCAGATGCAGAAAAGTTGTTCACAGATTTAGGATTTACCTTTGATGGTAATTCAAAAGAATTAACTCCAACTACGGCAGGTACTGATGCAGAATTTACTATCAACGGCTTAGCTACAACACGCTCAAGCAACACATTCACAATCAACAACGTAAACTACACACTCAACGACGTAACAAATGGAAAAACAGCAAGAATTTCCGTTGCAACTGACACTGATAACATGGTTGATAAAATCGTCCAATTTGTTAACAAATACAATGAAATGATTGAAAAAATCAACGGTGAAATAAGTGAAACTCGTTATCGCAGCTATCAGCCATTATCTAATGAAGAAAAAGAGGCGATGACAGATAAGCAAATTGAGCTTTGGGAAGATAAGGCGAAAAGTGGTCTTCTTAAAAATGATTCAATTTTGTCAGGTGCATTAACAAAAATGCGTACAGCTATGTATTCTCCATATACTGGAACAGGCGCAAATAGTGAGCTGAACCAACTAGCTCAAATCGGAATTACAACATCAAGTAATTTTAGAGATAACGGGAAATTGACAATTGATGAAACAAAGCTAAGAGCCGCAATCGAAAAAGACCCAGAAGCGGTATTCCAACTTTTTAGTGGTTCAACTAAAGTAACAACAACTGCAGCAGATGGTACAACAACAACGAAGAATAGTACCGTATCATCAGAGATGGGGATTACAAACCGTCTTCGTTCAATTATCAGTGAAACAGTAAAAAGTATTGAGGAAAAAGCAGGTAAGGCGACTTCAACAAACCAGCAATTTTCAATTGGTCGTAATATCGTGGATATCGATTCACAAATTACCCGTTTTGAGGCTCGTCTCCTTCAAATTGAGGATCGCTATTGGCGTCAATTTACAGCAATGGAAAAAGCAATTCAACAAGCAAATTCACAATCAACATACCTAATGCAACAATTTGCTTAAAAACAAAGGAGTGTCTTAAGTGGCTATTAATAATCCGTATGCAGCCTATCAACAAAATTCAATTACAACAGCATCGCCAGGTGAACTTACGTTAATGCTATACAATGGATGTATTAAATTTATTAACCAGGCATCACAAGCGATTGATGCTTCTAATATTCAAGAAAAGAATACAAATATCCAAAAGGCACAAAAAATCATTACTGAGCTTATGATCACGTTAAATAAAGATTATGAGGTCGCTAAAAAATTTGAAGTGATGTATGAATATATGAATCATCGTTTAATTGAAGCAAACATAAAAAATGATAAAGAGATTTTGCAAGAAGTAGAAAATTATGTTGTCGAATTCCGAGATACATGGAAGCAAGTCATCCAAATTAACCGTCAGCAGCAGTATGGTCAAGGTGGACAAGCATAGTGAGTTCAATTCAAGACGTCTATCAAATTACTGAGCAACTTGTTCAGCTTGTTGAAAATCCGATTCCTAAGGATAATCGAGATGATTTTATTGAAAAAATCACGTTATTGCTATCTGAACGAGAGTATGTGATGGCCGGAGTAGAAAAGCCTGTAACTGGGAAAGAGAAAGAGCTTGCGAATAAAATTATTAGTTGGAATGAGACAATTATAGAAAATTTTAAGATGATCCAAAAGCAAATTCAACAAGATATGATGCAATTGAAGAAGACAAAAACGTCGAATAATCAATATACTAACCCATACCAACATCTATCAGTATCAGACGGTATGTATTATGACAAGCGAAAATAGGTGATATACGTGATATCACTGACGGAGCAGGATGTTGAGTTTCTCCAATACTATTACCATCTTTTGGATACGATTGAAGAAGGCTTTGATTATATTCTAAATAGTTTTATGGAGATAGAAAATATTGAAAACAATCAAGTATTTAAAGACATACTTATTGCATTCTATTATATTGATTCCTCTCGTACTCTATTAGAAAAAACGTTTCATAATGATAAATGCCTTCTTCATTCGATACATAAATTTGATGAAATTATCGAATTGCTTGAAGATGAATTAAGATGTAACACAAGCTTTGAACAATCTCTTTTCATGAAGCATCAGTTAATTCCTGCGTTTCTGAATTGGAAGGCTTCAATGCAAACAAATATAAAAACCTATGTTTTACATTAAATAGGTATTTTAATAGATAGGACGTGTCTGTATGGATATCGCATTAATGTCAATGGCCCTTAGTCAAGGAAAGGTCCAGCAACAAGCATCATTATCTGTTATGAAAATGGCAATGGGGAATGCAGAGCAACAAGGAGATGCGCTTCAAACATTATTAAGCACAACTAACGCATCAGCAATTCAACATGCTGCACAACCGCATTTAGGTGGAAATATTGATATAAAATTATAAGTGATATAGAGTAACCATAGTCATTATGGTTGCTTTTTTATTTGTGAGAATTTTTTGCAGTAAATGATGTTTTATTTGAAACCCCTTACATATTTGGAGCACCTCCCGCATATATTACTACACCCCACCGCACAATAAATTCCAATCGCTTTTTCTACAAATTTTCACAATTTTTTCACATCTTTTTCGATAATAAGCAGGAGTTTGGCAGGGTAACATAGAATATTGTATACATAGCTTTATCAAAAAGGAGGAGTTCTACATGAAATTTAACGTCAGAGGGGAAAACATTGAATTAACTCCAGCTTTAAGAGAATATGCAGAAAAGAAAATTGGTAAGCTTGAACGGTACTTCGATGAATCAGTTGATGCGAAGGTCAATATTAACCTGAAGTACTATAATGATCAGGATTCTAAAATCGAGGTTACAATCCCGATGACTGATTTAGTGCTACGTGCAGAGGAGCATAACCAAGATATGTACGCGGCAATTGATTTAGTTGTAAATAAATTAGAACGTCAAATTCGTAAACATAAAACAAAAGTAAACCGCAAATTGCGTGAGCAAGGAGATCCGAAATTTGTGTTTAATAACGTACTCCCGGAGGATAATGCTACAGAAGAAGAGGACACACAAGAGCTTGTTCGTACTAAGCGCTTTAACCTAAAGCCAATGGACAGCGAGGAAGCAATTCTTCAAATGGACATGCTTGGTCACAACTTCTTCGTCTTTACAGATGCGAAAACGAATAAAACGAATGTTGTATATAAACGAAAAGATGGAAAATATGGCTTAATTGAGCCACAAGTTTAAAATAGATAAATCGACAGCGCCTCCTTAAAGGGCGCTGTTTTTCATAAGGAGAAGGAAATGATACAACCAAAAATCACCGTAATCGGCAGCATCAATATGGATTTAGTTACAAGAACATCAATCATTCCAAAAGTAGGAGAAACCGTCCTCGGGGAAAGCTTCCATACGATCCCTGGTGGTAAGGGAGCAAATCAGGCGGTAGCAGCTGCAAGATTAGGTGCAGACGTTACTCTTATTGGCTCTGTTGGGAATGATGGGTTTGGAAGCATGCTAAAGGAGCATTTACAAGAACAAGGCATAAACACTGAATATATTAAAACGGTGGAGGGAATATCAACTGGAATAGCTGCGATAACTTTATCACAAGGAGACAACAGCATCATAGTCGTATCTGGAGCAAACAATGAAGTCACTCCAGCATTAATCACAGATTATGAACAAGTAATCGCTAAAAGTGACCTCATTCTCTTACAACTAGAAATCCAAGTGAAAGCAGTAATTGAAGCTGTCTGTCTAGCAAAGAAACATAAAGTACCTGTTATCCTAAACCCAGCGCCAATTCAAAAACTACCAAGAGATCTGCTATTACAAGTAGACTACTTAACACCAAATGAGCATGAACAAACGATGCTGTTCTCTAGTATAGATGAGGATGAATTATATGACATGAAAGAAAAATGCATCGTCACCAAAGGAGCAAATGGAGTTACAATCTATCAACATCAAAAAGAAACAACAATCCCGTCCTACAAAGTAAATGCCATAGACACAACCGGTGCCGGAGACACGTTTAATGGAGCCTTAGCCGTATCACTAAGCAAAGGCAAAACACTCCAAGAAGCATGCAATTTCGCCAATGCAGCAGCAGCCCTCTCCGTCACAAAACTCGGCGCACAAACAGGAATACCAACACTTGAAGAAGTTGAATCCTTTTTGGGGGACAGTCCCCAAAACAACATCTAAAAGCAAAAAAGCGTTAATTTTGAGTAAAACGGGGACAGTCCCCCAAATGTTCAATTTCTTGTGTTCATTGAGTTATATGAATTCTCTGTTGGAAATGATGTTGAAACGGGGACAGTCCCCACACATATGCCTCTCCACATACGTCCCTGTTGTACCATATCCCAAATAGTGCTAAAATAAAGGATGGTTTATAATATGAACTATTTGAATGATTTCACTCTAAATACAGAGGAGCGTTTTGAATGCTTGGAATTTTAAACAAGGTGTTTGATTTAAACAAACGTGCGTTAAATCGTTATGAGAAAATGGCGAATCAGATTGATGCCTTGAGTGGCAAGATGAGCAGTTTATCTGATAATGAGCTTAAAGCAAAAACAGAAGAGTTCAAAGGTCGGCTTGCCAAGGGTGAGACACTTGATGACCTTTTAATAGAAGCTTTTGCTGTTGTTCGTGAGGCAGCAAAGCGTGTATTAGGATTGTATCCTTACAAGGTGCAATTAATGGGGGGTATTTCACTACACGAGGGAAATATCTCAGAGATGAAAACAGGTGAAGGGAAAACATTAACTTCAACTATGCCTGTTTATTTAAATGCACTTTCAGGTGAAGGTGTGCATGTTGTAACGGTCAACGAATACTTAGCAAGTCGTGACGCAAATGAAATGGGTCAGCTTTATGAGTTTCTTGGCTTAAAGGTAGGCTTGAACTTGAACTCCCTTACAAAGGATGAAAAGCGTGAAGCCTATGCTGCGGATATTACGTATTCCACAAATAATGAATTAGGCTTTGACTATTTACGTGATAACATGGTTCTTTATCGTGAACAAATGGTTCAACGCCCATTAAATTTTGCCGTTATCGATGAGGTTGACTCCATTCTTATTGATGAAGCGAGAACACCGTTAATTATCTCGGGACAAGCTGCAAAATCGACCAAGCTTTATCTACAAGCAAATGGCTTTGTACGTCAATTAAAACAAGATGAAGACTTTACGTATGATGTGAAAACAAAGGCTGTTCAGTTAACTGAGGAAGGAATTACGAAGGCTGAACGTGCTTTTGGTATCGATAATTTATATGATATTACGCATGTTGCACTTAACCATCACATTAACCAAGCGTTAAAGGCGCATTTTGTCATGCAAAAAGATGTTGATTATGTCGTTGAGGACGAACAGGTTGTCATCGTTGACTCGTTTACAGGACGTCTAATGAAAGGACGTCGTTACAGCGACGGTCTTCACCAGGCAATCGAAGCAAAAGAAGGCTTAGAAATTCAAAATGAAAGTATGACACTTGCAACGATTACCTTCCAAAACTACTTCCGGATGTATAAAAAACTCGCTGGTATGACTGGTACAGCAAAAACAGAGGAAGAGGAATTCCGCAATATTTACAACATGCAAGTTATTGCGATTCCAACAAATCGACCAATTGCCCGTGATGATAGAGCTGATTTAGTCTACCGTTCAATGGAAGGGAAATTCCGTGCTGTTGTTGAGGATGTCAAGCAACGCCATGACCTTGGTCAACCGGTTCTAGTTGGGACAGTAGCGGTTGAAACATCTGAATTAATTTCCCAGCTTCTTAAGAAAAAAGGTGTTCCACATCATGTATTGAATGCGAAAAACCATGAGAAGGAAGCGGAGATAATTGAAAATGCTGGGCAATTAGGTGCGGTGACGATTGCAACAAACATGGCAGGTCGTGGTACTGACATCAAGCTTGGCGAAGGTGTTATTGAAAAGGGCGGTCTTGCGGTAATTGGTACAGAGCGACATGAATCACGTCGTATCGATAACCAGCTGCGAGGACGTTCTGGACGTCAAGGGGATCCAGGTATTACGCAATTCTACCTCTCAATGGAGGATGAATTAATGCGTCGTTTTGGATCGGAAAATATGATGAATATGATGGATCGACTTGGAATGGATGATTCACAGCCAATCCAAAGTAAGATTGTCACTCGTGCCGTTGAATCAGCACAAAAACGTGTTGAAGGAAATAACTTTGATGCACGGAAACAGCTGCTTCAATATGACGATGTTTTACGCCAGCAGCGTGAAGTCATTTATAAGCAACGCTTTGAAGTATTAGATTCTGATAACCTGCGGGAAATTGTTGAAAAAATGCTTGTTTCTACAATTGAGCGTGTTGTTGATTCATATATGCCAAGGGATGAGGACGAGGATGCTTGGAATTTGGAAGGCATTGTCGATTATATGAATGCAAACATCCTTCAAGAGGGTGAGCTTGAAATCAACGATCTTCGTGGTAAGGAACCTGAAGAAATCGCACAAATGATTAAGGAAAAAGCGATTGAGCGTTATAATGCGAAGGAAGAAGACTTCGGCGAAGAGCAAATGCGCGAGTTTGAAAAGGTTATTCTTCTTCGTGCTGTTGATTCAAAATGGATGGATCATATCGATGCGATGGATCAGCTTCGTCAAGGTATCCACCTTCGTGCTTACGGACAAAATGACCCACTCCGCGAATACCAAATGGAAGGCTTTGCGATGTTCGAAAACATGATTGTAGCCATTGAGGAAGATGTTGCGAAATTTATTATGAAAGCACAAATCCGCAACAACCTTGAACGTCAAGAAGTAGCAAAAGGTCAAACAGCCGTTCATGCGAAAGAAGGCGACGAGCCAGTGAAGAAAAAGCCAGCTCGTAAAGTAGTAGAAATTGGCCGAAATGATCCGTGTATTTGCGGAAGCGGCAAAAAATATAAAAATTGCTGTGGTCAATAATAATTCTTTGAAAATTATCGGCACTTCTTAAGGTTTGTTGTGTTCGAATCAAAAACTAAGTAATGGTTGATTGGAGCGGAAGTATAAGACTCCTGCGGGATGCGTGGGAAAGGTGAGACGTGAGCAGGTTTACCGAGGAGGCTCACCACCCACCCCGCGGAAAGCGAGTACTGTAGAGGAAATCAACCAAAACACTAACTTAGTAAAAGACAATAAAGATACAAAAACATATGATAAAAGAGTCATAACCATATAAAAGGGGAAAAATAGATACAACAATCTGAGAGAGGTGACAGCCACCTCTCTCTTGTTTCGAAAAATATTTTCTAAAATCATATAGAGGTGACTGGAATGGAATTAGTAGAAATTCGTCAAGAGCTTGAAAAAACAGCTAAACGTTTAGCGGACTTTAGGGGGTCTCTTTGACCTCGATATAAAGGAAGCACGTATTCAGCAGCTTGAAGGGCAAATGACTGCACCTGATTTTTGGGATAATCAAAATGCAGCTCAAGCTATTATCAATGAAACAAATGCGTTAAAGGAAATGGTTGACCAGTTTCATGAACTAAATGAATCATATGAAAACCTCCAATTAACGTATGAACTCGTAAAGGAAGAAGAAGATGCTGATTTACAAGCTGAGCTTTCTTCTGAAATTAAAGAAATTGTAAGTAAATTAAATGATTTTGAATTACAGCTTCTTTTAAGTGAGCAGCATGATAAAAATAACGCCATCTTAGAGCTTCACCCTGGTGCTGGTGGGACTGAGTCACAAGACTGGGGCTCAATGCTACTTCGTATGTACACTCGTTGGGCTGAGAAAAAGGGCTTTAAGGTTGAAACGCTTGACTATTTACCTGGTGATGAAGCGGGGATTAAAAGCGTAACCCTTCTTATTAAAGGACATAATGCGTATGGTTATTTGAAAGCGGAAAAAGGTGTTCATCGTCTTGTCCGGATTTCTCCGTTCGATTCTTCTGGCCGACGTCACACATCATTCGTTTCCTGTGAAGTAATGCCAGAATTTAATGAAGAAATCGATATTGAAATCCGTACCGAAGATTTAAAAATTGATACGTATCGTGCAAGTGGTGCCGGTGGACAGCATATTAACACAACTGACTCTGCTGTTCGGATTACCCATCTTCCAACAAACATCGTTGTAACATGTCAAACGGAGCGTTCTCAAATTAAAAACCGTGAGCAAGCGATGAAAATGTTGAAGGCGAAGCTTTATCAAAAAAGAATTGAAGAGCAAGAAGCAGAGCTTGCAGAAATTCGTGGTGAGCAAAAGGAAATCGGTTGGGGAAGCCAAATCCGTTCATACGTTTTCCATCCCTATTCAATGGTAAAAGACCATCGTACGAACACAGAAATTGGGAATGTGCATGCAGTCATGGATGGAGAATTGGATCCGTTTATCGATGCGTATTTACGTTCGAAATTATCATAAGAAAAAACATTCAAGCAGTGATTTTTAACATCACTGCTTTTTTGTATAGAATAAATCGAATTGGTTAAGATAAAGAAAACTACGCCACACTGAGGAGTATCAAAGTGACCATTACCTTTTTAATTGTGTCCTATAGTGTACTCATCTTAGTTTTGCTTTTGATGCCAAAGCGCCTCACAAAAGTAGAGGCTTATATGACTTTCTTTGTCGTATCCTTCCACACATTAGCTGCTGATCTTTTATTTGCAAGCATCATGGGCTTGTACAATATTATGGGAAAGAAAGGCCCACAAATATCAGATTTCATAACAGAAACGACTTTACCCGCACTATTTGGGATTATTTTTGTCAATTTCCTTCCTACCGGAAAAGTAAAGCTTTTTTTATATATTATTTTATGGGTTTTGCTTTCAACCATTTTTGAGGGTATTGCGAGATATGTTCATTATCTTGAATTTACTGGCTGGAAAACGAGCTATTCCATCCTATTTTATATTTACGCTTGTCTGTTTATGATATGGCATGTTTCATTTACTAGGAAAAATAGAATGAAATAATTACCATTCCTTATTTGGAAAATGGCTATTTCTTTCGGGGCATCACCTATCCAACATATCCCGCGGTAGTTTCACACTTACTCTCCGATCAACCTAAAAAAACAACAATTTGTTTGAAAGTACAAAGAGAATAAAGGCTACTTAATAAGTTCACAAAATTGATCAAACTAAGCAAACGGTTGAATTATCAAGGTTTTCTATAAAAACAGGCCCGATGTAGTACATAGAACTTGTTTCAAACCTAGTAATTTGTGGTTATAATAAGTGACGAGATCACGATACATAGTGAATAAATAAGTAGACTCCATTTAAGCAAATTGAAAATAGAGGAGGATTAGAAAATGAAAAAGAAAATAGCGGCGTTATTACTCGGAACATCAATGCTATTGGCAGCATGCGGTGGTGAAGAGGAAGCGAGTGATGGTTCGAATACGAATATGACAGCTAGTGGCGATGTTGAAAAAATCGTTCAACAAAACTGTATTGGCTGCCATGGTGAGAACCTTCAAGGACGAAACGGTCCAGACTTAACGGAAATAGGGGCAAAATACAATAAAGATGAAATAAAGGATATATTAGTTAATGGCTACGGGAGAATGCCTAAGGTGTTAGGTGAGGCAGAAGCAGAAACAGTTGCTAGCTGGCTCGCTGAGAAAAAGTAAAACATATGTCATATAAAAAGATGAAGGAGTGATCGTACAATGGTCACTCTTTTTTTATTTTTTCTTGCAGTTTTAGTCAAAAAGTTCTAAAATTCAAATAGTAGAAGCACTTACATTTTTCTCTCCCACTTGTCACATTATTCCATATTTCAACAAGAATTCCGCTCCACACAAGGTTTTTATCCAATGCTACAAAGATGAAACAAAAATGTAATATAAATTTAGTCTATAAATGACGAAATTTGATGGTATAATGAATTTTGTAGTTTGAAGACAAGGAGTTCGTCTGTCTTTTGTATCGACAATATGTGACACTAACTGACAGTACTCCCCAAATACACAACTATATAGGTGGTATTAATTTATGATTGAAATGTCAGAAGTATATAAAACATATCCGAACGGGGTATTAGCCATTAATGGTATTGATATAGTTATACATCCTGGTGAATTTGTTTATGTTGTTGGTCCTAGTGGTGCTGGGAAATCAACTTTTATTAAAATGATGTACCGCGAAGAAAAGCCGTCTAGCGGAAAGATTGTTATAAACGGTATTGATTTATCAACTTTGAAGGAATCAAAAGTACCAATGCTAAGACGTAGCATCGGTGTTGTTTTCCAAGACTTTAAGTTGCTGCCAAAGCTAACAGTCTTTGAAAATGTTGCATTTGCTTTAGAAGTTATCGGTGAAAGTCCGAGAAATATTAGAAAACGAGTTTTAGATGTACTAGATTTAGTTCAGCTTAAGCATAAAGCGCGATTTTTTCCAGATGAATTATCAGGCGGAGAACAGCAGCGTGTGTCAATTGCCCGTTCAATCGTTAATAACCCAGCTGTTATGATTGCTGACGAGCCTACTGGTAACCTTGATCCAGATACATCATGGGAAATTATGCATCTATTTGAAGAAATCAATAATCGAGGAACAACGGTTGTTATGGCAACACATAACAAGGAAATTGTTAATACGTTGAAAAAGCGTGTCATCGCAGTTGAAGATGGAAAAATTGTGCGTGACGAAGCAAGAGGGGAGTATGGTTTATATGATTAATACCCTTGGCCGTCATTTTCGTGAAAGTTTAAAAAGTTTGGCAAGAAATGCGTGGATGACCTTTGCATCAATTAGTGCCGTAACGGTGACGTTAATTCTAGTTGGTACATTTCTAGTGATCATGATGAACTTAAATCATGTCGCAGATAATTTAGAAAACGATGTAGAGATTCGGGTTTTAATTGACGTAACGGCAAATGAAAATGCGAAAGCAACACTTAAAAGTGAAATTGAAAAGATAAAACAAGTAGAATCTATTACGTACTCATCTAAAGATCAAGAACTAGATAGTCTAGTTGATAGCTTAGGTGAGGAAGGAAAATCGTTTGAGCTGTTTGAGCAAAACAACCCTCTAAACGATGTATATGTTGTCAAAGCAAAAGAGCCACAGGCAACGGAAAAAGTAGCAAAACAAATAGAAAAGCTAGACAATGCGTACAAAGTAAATTACGGAAAAGAGGAAGTTGAAAAGCTATTTGATGTCCTCTCAATCTCTCGTAATATAGGGATTGCCTTAATCATTGGTTTGCTCTTTACAGCAATGTTCTTAATTTCTAATACTATTAAAATTACAATTTTTGCGCGTCGCCGTGAAATTGAAATTATGAAACTAGTTGGAGCAACGAACGGATTTATTCGTTGGCCATTTTTCCTAGAAGGGTTATTCCTCGGTGCATTAGGTGCTGTTATACCAATTGCCTTAATCATCTTTGGCTATAATTCCATTTATAAATATGTTGCTCAAAGCGTTCAAGGAACATTTATTGAGTTTTTACCGTTTAATCCATTTGTCTTCCAAGTATCAGCTATCTTATTGTTAATTGGTGCATTAATAGGTGTATGGGGAAGCTTAATGTCTGTACGTAAGTTCTTAAAAGTGTAAACTAGCAATTTTTTATTGCTAGTTTACTAGTTTTGTTACGCGAAAAGCAAGGCGTTTGCGTTTTACATATATATCAACACATTGAACATCGTAATCCAAAGTTTTTTAAATCGGCGCTGCTCAATGCGTCTACATATATATTTGGGGAGGAAAGATTGTGAACAGAAAATTTGTGACATTTAGCTTGGCTACCGCCATCGGTACAAGCGGATTATTACTACCATTGAACAATTCTGCCCTCGCTGAAACGCTAGAGGAGAAAAAGCAAGATATCCAGCAAAAGCAATCAGATGTTTCAACAAATCTTGAAAAAAAGGAAACCGAAGCAGCTGGATTGCAGGCGGAAAAGTCAAAGCTTGATGAAGAAATTAAATCCATTGACTTACAAGTTTCAGAAACAAGTGGTAAAATCCGTGAAAAAAAAGAAAGCATTGAAGAAACAACAAAGAAGATTGAAGATTTGAAGATTGAAATTGATGAAGTCAAAAAGAGAATTTCAGAGCGTAATAATTTACTAGAAGACCGTGCTCGCTCATTGCAACAAGGCGGTGGAGTAGTTAGTTATTTAGAGGTCGTTTTAGGTGCGCAAAGCTTCGGCGACTTAGTCAGTCGAGTTAGTGCTGTATCAACGATCGTTGAAGCAGACCGTGAGATACTTAAAGCTCATGAAGAGGACAAAGCAACATTAGAAACGGCTGAGACTGCATTAATAACAGAAAAGAAAAACCTAGAGGATTCTTTAAAAGAGCTTGAATCATTAGAGAAAAAGTTAAGCGAACAGTCTAAACAAAAGCAGGAGTTAATGAAGCAAGTTCAGGCTAAATATGGCGATACGATCCAAGATATTCAGGAGCTTGAAGTTGAGGCAGACTTTTTAGCTGAACAAAAGAAAGCAATTGAGCAGGAACAAAAGAGACAAAAAGAAGCCGCTGAAGCAGCTGCCCGTGCTGCAGCAGAAGAAGCAAAAAAACAAGCTGAAGCAGCCAAGCAGCAAGCTGAGGAAGCAAAAAAAGCACAAGAGGCACAGCAGAGTAAGCAAACGACACAAAGTACAGAAAGCACTCAAAGCTCAAGTAGTTCAAGTTCTTCAAATAACTCAAGTAGCTCAAACGACTCAAGCAATTCTAGTAACTCGTCATCATCAGAAACACCTGCTGAAGTGAGTAGTAGTTTCATATGGCCAGCATCTGGAACAGTCACATCTGAATTTGGCATGCGTGTTCACCCGGTAACAGGGAAAAGAAAGCTACATGCGGGAATTGATATCGCAAACAGTTCTGGGACACCGATTTATGCTCCAGCAAGTGGTACAGTTATTCGCTCAGGAGTTATGAGTGGCTATGGTAATGTCGTTTTTATTACACATAATATGAATGGACAAGTATATACAACTGTATATGGACATCTTGAAGCAAGTTTGGTAAGTGCTGGTCAGACAGTCTCACAAGGCCAACAAATTGCACTCATGGGTAATACAGGTATTTCTACTGGACCGCATTTACATTTTGAAATCCACGAAGGACCTTGGAATGGATCGAGTAATGCTGTCAATCCAAGAAAGTATCTTCGGTAAACATCAATCATTATTGAAGTCTCTAAAACAATTGTTTTAGAGGCTTTTTATTATGCAAAAGTATTAGTTAATCGATAGAATGTTAAAAACCGCATTCTGAACTAGCGGGAAAGAAACGATGAAATACTAGAGGTGCTAAGGCAAAATACATGCTAAAAAAAGAATCATACGGACAAATCCAAATAAAATGCTCATATAAAACAAAACTAGCTAAAATATATTGGATTTGTCACACCTGTATGAAAATGCTATTTCCAATATTAGCTGTTTCTTTTCACATTTGCTTACATGATTTGTCCAAGCATAACATATACTAATAAAAGTCTACTTATAAGTTTGTTAAAACCTGTTTATATTGGAATTTCAAGGAGGTATAGGATGAAGCAGAGAGTAGCCGCATTGTTAATCGTACTAGCATTCATTGCAGGAGCAGGTAGCATGTACTTAGGCACGGAAGTTTTCCATCAGGAGAACGCGAGCAAGACTGAAGCACTCCCGGTAATGGGAAATGTATTTAGTGCTGAGGAGGAAGCTTCTGAAATAAAAGGATTTGATAAGTTTAAGCAGGCACTAGAGCTCATTTCAACTCGTTATGTAGAAGAGGTTGATGAAGAAAAGCTTTTAGAAGGTGCCATTCAAGGGATGCTGTCTACGTTAGATGATCCGTATTCCGTTTATATGGATAAGGAGACGGCAAAGCAATTTTCACAATCACTTGATTCCTCATTTGAAGGAATCGGTGCGGAAGTTGGAATGAAGGGTGGTAAAGTAACGATTGTTGCACCTTTTAAAGGCTCTCCTGCTGAGAAGGCAGGTCTTCAGCCAGATGACCAAATTATAAAAATTAATGGTGAAGATGTCGAAGGGCTAAATTTACATGAAACGGTTTTGAAAATTCGTGGAGAAAAAGGTACGAAGGTAGCCATCGAGGTGATGAGGCCAAATTCTCGGGAAAGATTAACATTTGATGTTGTTCGTGATGAAATTCCAGTTGAAACGGTATTCGGCTCAATGAAGGATTATAAAGGCAAAAAAGTAGGGTATATTCAAATTACATCGTTCTCTGAAAATACTGCTAAAGATTTTCAGGCAACCCTTAAGGATTTAGAGGATAAAAAGATGGAAGGTCTTGTCTTAGATGTTCGTGGAAATCCTGGTGGATACTTGCAAAGCGTTGAGGAAATTTTAAAGCAATTTGTCACAAAGGACCATCCGTATATTCAAATTGAAGAACGCAATGGTGATAAAAAACGATATTTCTCTACTTTAAAAGAGAAAAAGAAATATCCTGTTACAGTTCTTATTGATAAAGGAAGTGCCTCTGCCTCAGAAATACTTGCAGGTGCCTTAAAGGAGGCATCTGGCTATAAGGTTGTTGGTGACACATCCTTTGGTAAAGGAACGGTACAACAGGCTGTTCCAATGGGAGATGGAAGTAACATCAAGCTCACACTTTACAAATGGTTAACACCTGAAGGAAATTGGATTCATAAAAAAGGTGTAGAACCGACAATCCCTGTTTCCCAGCCGGCTGTTTACCAGTTAAGTCCGTTGCAAATCGATAAATCATTAGTTGTTGATATGAATAATGAACAAGTAAAAACTGCACAAATTGCTTTAAAGGGATTAGGCTTTGAGCCAGATCGTGAGGATGGTTATTTTAGTAAAGAAACAGAAAAGGCAGTGAAGAAGTTCCAAGAAGCAAATGAGCTTCCGGTAACAGGAAAAATTGATTTGCAGACTGCCGATACATTAAATCAAAAAATCAATGAACTAAAAGACAATGATGAAAATGACCAGCAATTAAAAATGGGAATGAAGGCATTGTTTGAATAAGCAAAAAGGGGCTAACCTGTCGTTAGTCCCTTTTTATTTCCCGTAATTTCTTATTTCTGAATGCCTATAAATAAAAAACGTCTAGGTAAGATCCACTAATTTTAATCCGGTTAGACGGAAAACTGATAAAAATGTCGAATACATATAAGTGAACACGAATGATATTAAAAATAGGCTCATGGATAAAACATTGTAAGATAAATGATAAACGATTAGAAAGCCGGGGGATTCATCATGAAAAAGTCTAGCTATCATCGGGAAAAGGTTTATCAGCATTTAATTAAAGAATTAAGTGAGATAAACGCGGAGGCACAGGGTGCTGCTCATTCGAGTAAATGGATTCAGTTATTTTGCAGATATTTAGCAAATTACACGATAGTGAAAGAAACAGAGCAAATTGATAAAGAAGTCGTTCGTGACTATTTTACATACTTAGTTCAGAACAGTAAGAGACTGTCATTGAATTTAGCAGATATAAAAAAATCACTCCAAATGATAGAGGATATTTTGCATATTGAAATTGATCATTCATTAAGTGATTTTTCTTTATCAAATACAAGTCTATGGAACAACTTAAAATAAGCATACTCAATTATTCATAGAGGTGGTAAAATATGAGTAACCAATAGAGTAGAAACAGTTAGGTGGGATTCTGTTTTGATAGAACAATGGTTACTAGAGTTGCTTTTTGCAGTTGGCCGTTTTTTTCTTCATCCCCTATTTTATTTGTTCTTTCTACTAGCTCTTGCTCATGGATATATTCGCATTAAACGAGAAAGAAATTCCTTTCATATCCGTGTTCAAGATATGTATGAAGAGCTAAAGTTTACGTATACAAAAGGTTTATTCATCGGATTGATTGTTTCCATCATTCTTTTCGCACTTGGAGTAAGCCTTCCGTTTGGCACATTGGTTCTTCTCGCGATTGTGACGGCAATACTTGGGTTAACATTGCGTCTACGTTTGCTTTCGGCAGCATTTTCCGTTGGTATAACCTTTTTAGCCGCACAAATATTAGTTAATGGACAAGTTGCTAATGCCGAGCAATTTTTAATCGGTTTATCGGAAACGAGTTTTTCGTCGTTAAGCATTGTTGCTAGCTTATTAATCATTGCAGAAGGTGTGCTTATTTTTCGGACAGCACATAAGCGGACATCACCATATGTAAAGACGAGTACGAGAGGCTTGCCGATTGGAACACATGTTGCAAATCGGTCATGGATGCTTCCATTATTATTCTTAGTTCCTGGTGGAGAGCTATCGTCCACTCTTCCATGGTGGCCTGTGTTAACGGTAAACGGTGAACCATTTATGCTGCTTTTCGTTCCGTTTTTCCTAGGATTTCATCAGCAAGTCCAAGGTTCATTACCAAAGGAAAGCATTAAGGTGACGGGCGTTCGAGTTATTTGGTTAGGGATTATCACATTGCTCGTTTCAGTCGTTAGCATATGGGTACCGATCATTTCCTTTCTTGCTATACTTGTTGCAATTGTTGGGCGTGAATTTATTACGATAAGACAACGAATGAACGATGATTCTGCAGCATTTTATTTTTCAAAGCGTGATAAAGGATTAATGATTCTCGGGATTCTTCCACATTCACCAGCGGAGAAAATGAGTCTGCAGGTCGGGGAAATGATAATGAAGGTAAATGGTCATGCTGTAAAAACAATTGACGAATTTTATCAAGCACTTCAAAAAAACCGAGCATATTGTAAGCTCGAGGTCATCGATTTTAATGGAGAAATCCGCTTTACCCAACGCGCGTTATATGATGGAGAGCATCATGAATTAGGCATCTTATTTGTTGAAGATGATAAGAAGTGGGAAAATGAAGCGGTGTAATTTCTAAATGTAAAAAACGAGAGATAGTTGAATCTCTCGTTTTTTATTATTGTGCTTCCATTATATAATGATAATGAATATTACAGGCAGTCTTACATATAGAATTTTTATAAATAATCGTTAGAATCCATTTTAAATTGAGTCTCGACCTGTGAAAAAATAAAATGCGTGATCGTATGCGCATACGGATTCACATTTTCAATAAATTCCTCTGCTTTAGCAAAAGTATCGAATTGCATTTTAAGCATGTAACAGGCATTTCCTGCAATTCGATAACAAAATTCAACATTGGGTAACTTCTCAATATATTTTTTAAAAGAGGTATAGTCGCCATTCTTAACGGTAGCTTCTATTATGCATTGAATCGGAAGTCCTAATTTTTCATAATCCACTTCCAATGTATACTTTTTGATTATCCCAAATGACTCCATTCTCCTTACACGTTCTGTTACAGATGGAGAAGATAAATTGATTCTTCTTCCTAACTCACTCATCGATAATCTGCTATTTTCTCTTAATTCATCAATAATTTTCTTATCTATTGAATCAATTTTCATTTTTAAAGTTAATCTCCTTTTTTTGTTTGTTTTTTAAAATGTTAAGCCGAATTCGATTTCGTATTTAATGTGATATTCCTGAATACTTCGATATTATTAATAGTACAAGGAGGTATGAAGTATGGCAAGAATTCGTCAATCAAATCACGGGGATACCCCATTTCAAAAACTGTTAGGACATAACATAGAGATCATGAATTCGTGGAATAAATTAGGGGAAGAGCTTGAAAAGGATGGACTTCTTTCTGCTCAGTTAAAAGAGCAAGTAAGAAGAACGTTAGCACAAACGAATGGTTGTGAGTACTGTAAAGCAAAAGGAAAGCCAGATCCACGTTTATTCAATGAAAAAATAGCAATTTCGGTAGCATTCGCAGAGGTATTTAGTAAACAAAAGGGAAATATATCTGATGCGACATTTCAGGTATTGAAGGAGCACCTATCTGATGAAGAGATTAGCGAGCTTTGTGCTTTTATTACTTTTACTACAGCCTCGCAGTATTTTGGTGCTATTATGAAATTGGAGCCTATGAAAGCATAAATATGTTTGTTAAGCTTTATTGCACTTTGTTGATTTCAGAAAAAGTCTCGGTTTCCTTCGAGAAAGCGAGTAACTGCAACGAAAATTAACAATTAACTTTTATCATGCTTTTTTAAAACTGGAACTGAAGGGACTGAATTATGCGCAGATATCAATATTTTTATTTCATCCAAATTTCATCCTAGGAGGTAAAGGTATTGATTAACGATTTGTACACAAGGCGGTTACATTTAAGAAAAATGACAATAGAGGACGCGCCTAAATTATTTAAAATATGGTCTGATCCGAATGTAACAAAATATATGAATATTCATCGTTTCACAAATGTTAATGAGGCGATTGAAATGATTACCTTTTTAAATGGACTTGCTGAAGAAAATAAAGCGATCCGTTATTCGATCTTTCAAAGAGAAACGAATGAAATAATAGGCTCCTGTGGATTTAATTCATTCGACTTTGAAAATTGCAAGACTGAAATAGGATATGATATAGCAACGCCTTATTGGGGAAATGGTTATGCTCCTGAGTCGATTGCTATTTTAGTAGAAACCGCATTTAAAGAACTAAATCTTAATAGGGTTGAAGCAAAGGTTGAGCCGGAAAATATTAACTCAATTAAGGTCTTACAAAAACTAGGTTTCACCTATGAAGGAACACTTAGACAATCGGAAAAATCTAAAGGGAAATTTATTGATCTTGCTATTTATTCAAAGCTAAAATCAGATATTTAATATTCTTATGACAAAGAAGCTGTCTCGATACAAATGGGAAAACCCTTTAGACAGCTTCTTTGTTTGTACTTATATTCATTTCTAATGAACCTAATTTATATAGATAACAGACGTAATAGGCTGTTTAACATTATTATTGTATAAGGTTTCGCTTTTAGAAAGCTTTTTTAAATATGAAATTCAAGTGAAGATTAACGATTACTAAACGAATTGTGATAACGGACAGAAAAAACCTATTAAGGTAGCTGAGTGATAATTATAGATAAGAACCCTAAAAGTTGCTAAATGTTTTATATTCTATTGAGATTGGACAATCACTTCTCACAGTTTTTTTCAATAAATAATGATCCTACCTATTTAATTTGAGTAATATATCCCCTCACTACTATATTTGCTACACATATATTATAGTGTGCTCTTATATGAGTGATGAATAATAGCGAGGGAGGGTACAACTATTGAGTTTTGAGGATAGAATCATTAATAGCGGTTTTGAAACCGGCTCACTTCCACCATGGATTCCTTTTAATGCATTTGTAACAAGAGAATTTTCTCATAGTGGATATTATTCAACTAGGCTATTAGGTAATAGTGTCAATGGTTACATTTATCAAATAGTCGAAGCTAATCCTGGTGAAAGTTTTGAACTTTTAGCATCACTAGCCAGAGTCGGAACTGCTCTAAGTTCACCAATTACATTATCTGTCGGTTACTATGATCAATTCTTCAATTTTCTAGGTTATGGCTTAATAACAATCTTGGATGAAGATCGTATTCCTAATGTCGAAGACAATAATACATGGTTAGAAGTCTATCAAACTACATCTCCAGCTCCTCTAGGTACTACACAAGCACTAGTTTTGGTTAATAATCTACCAAGGATTGGTTCATCAGATGTTGTTGTTGATGATGTTTCCCTATTATCTGTTAGTGATGGTGGAGGGGTAACTGGCCCACCAGGCCCGCCAGGACCAACGGGAGCGCCAGGTCCAACAGGAGCACCGGGATTACCGGGAGCGCCGGGACCAACGGGAGCGCCAGGTCCAACAGGAGCACCGGGATTACCGGGAGCGCCGGGACCAACGGGAGCAGCAGGTCCAACAGGAGCACCGGGATTACCGGGAGCACCAGGTCCAACAGGAGCGCCGGGATTACCAGGAGCACCGGGACCAACGGGAGCACCAGGTCCAACAGGAGCACCGGGATTACCAGGAGCACCGGGACCAACGGGAGCACCAGGTCCAACAGGAGCACCGGGATTACCAGGAGCACCGGGACCAACGGGAGCACCAGGTCCAACAGGAGCAGCAGGTCCGACAGGAGGGGCAGGTCCAACAGGAGCAGCAGGCCCAACAGGAGCAGCAGGTCCGACAGGAGCAGCAGGCCCAACAGGAGCAGCAGGTCCGACAGGAGCAGCAGGCCCAACAGGAGCAGCAGGTCCAACAGGAGCGGCAGGTCCAACAGGAGCAGCAGGTCCAACAGGAGCAGCAGGTCCAACAGGAGCACCGGGTCCGACAGGAGCAGCAGGTCCAACAGGAGCACCGGGTCCGACAGGAGCAGCAGGTCCAACTGGTCCGACTGGTCCAACAGGAGCTACAGTTACTTCTAACTCAATGTTTGCTGCAAACACTGAAGGTAGTGTAATTAGTGTAGTTGTTGGTGGAACAGAAATACCACTTCCGAATGTTCAAAATTTAGATGATTTCACTGCAAATGCAACAGATACTGCATTTACCGTTCCAGCTACTGGTCGCTACTATATTAGTTATCAAATTAACACCACTGCTGGAGTTTTAGTAAGCTCGAGACTAGTAATCAATGGTACTACACCAATTCCTGGATCTATCATTTCACCAGTTGTTGGTATATCACAGTATAATAATGATGTAATTGTTGATTTAACTGCAGGGGATACAATTTCATTAGAACTATTTGGACTTTTAGGAGTAGCAACATTACTAGGTGGGGGAGCAACAGGAGCAGCGTTAACAATTATTAGAGTAGAGTAAGAATTTTTGAAGATGCTCTTTCTTAGGAAAGGGCATCTTCTTTGATTAAATTATTTTTAAGGAATGAATAAGCAATTATTAGCTGAATGTTGAATCTAATAAGAAGCGAGTATAAATAGTGAAGAATAAAAAACGAGAAAAGACAAACGTTCTGTCTTTTCTCTTCTATACATCTCAATATTTTAATCTTGGTAATGTCAGTTCATGAAAATGAGTAAACAAGAAATTTCCTTCTGTGTGGGAATGATAAATTTTTAGCGCATCCATTGCTTGATTATCTATTCCTAATAAGCTGCTGATTTCAAACAGAATGTCTGCCTTTAATAAGCCTTCATCAGCTTTGTCGAATGTGTCTAGTGCTTGCTGCATAAGAGTAAGGGCTCTTGCAGAATTTTGCTTGTAATGTCTTTCAAAAATTCCTTCTAAAAAGTAGCTTCTTGCAATAAGCTCTTGATTTGAGATGTTTGGAAGAAATGCTCTTGTTTTCTCAAATAGTTCCTCAATAAGATCCTGCTCTTCGGATTTTTTTAAACAGACATAAATACTCAACTGTAACAATGATAATGTTTCCTCTTCAAATTCTTGAGAGATTAAATCTAAGTCGAAGTAGAAACTGTCCTTCCATTGCTGTATAAGCTCTAAAGCCGGTTTAGC
Organism: Metabacillus sp. 22489; assembly: GCF_052044855.1. Taxonomy (NCBI): domain Bacteria; kingdom Bacillati; phylum Bacillota; class Bacilli; order Caryophanales; family Bacillaceae; genus Metabacillus; species Metabacillus sp. 22489. The sequence goes on along the minus strand of NZ_JBQENT010000007.1, from coordinate 2,332 downwards.
AGTCATGTCTGAGTATATCATGAGTGCCCATCCTCTAAGGATGCCTTCTCTATCATTTGTTTGTTGAACTTTCTCTCTTAGATTAAATAAGTCTTCTCTCATTTCATCGACAGAGTCATTTTCTAAAAATGAAATTAAAAGCTTTATATATTCTGTTTCGAGCGGTGAAATGATATGATGATTTACTTTATTTATATAATTTAATGCCAAATCGTTTAAGCCAGTGTATAGGCTAAGAATTGAGAAATTATAATAAATATTGTCTCTTTCCTCTTTTGTAATCGTAGGACTTGCCTGTGAAAGCTTTAACGCCTCACTTAATATGTAATTGCTTTTTGCGCTCTTTTTTTGATAAAAGTAAATTCCGACAAGAACGTTATACGCTTTTATTTTGAGACGAAGATTATAATTGTTCTCTTCTTCTTCCTCCATCACTTTTGTTAAAAATTCTTCTGCAAGCAAATAATGCTTTATTTCATAATAGTAGACACCGCTTAAATAGTTATAATCTATTTCTCTCGTGTGAATGGCATAGGTTTCAATTTTTTTCTTAAAGCTTGCTAACTGCAGCTTGATCGATTTCCAATTTTTCAACCTAATTAAGTCTATGATGATTTGCTTTTGATTGTCGAGTTCATTAATTTTGTCTTCAATATTAGGATCAGCAAAAAAATTAATAGGGATATTTAATTTCTCACAAAATTTTTTCAGTTCTTCATCTGTAACGGATACATGGCCATTTTCAATATTGCTCATTTTACCGAGAGAACAGATCCCTTTAGCTAATTCACCTAACGTAAGTCCTTTTGCTTTTCTTGCTTCACGAAGCTTTTCTCCAATTGAATTATGTCTAGGTATTTGCTTTTTCATATTATCTCCTATCAAGAACGACTATTCGACTATATTTTACACAATTCCGCATAAAATTACTATGGGTAGATATATTTTACTACGCAAATGAAGTTTTTTGTATTTTATTTTTAAAAAAAGATTGAAATTTCGTAAGTGATTGATATAATTTAATTCGTATTTACTATTCATATTTGACTAAATAGGGTGAGTGTTTTGGTGAAAAGAAGAAATTGGACAGATGAAGAGATTGATTTTTTAAAAGATAATGTTGGAAAACTTAAGATTACAACGATGTCGAAGAAGTTAAATCGGACAGAGGAATCAATCAAAAATAAGTTGAAGCGATTAGGTATATCAAATACGAAGGCGCAAACCGGGTACCTGACAACTTATGAACTAGCGAAATTAGTTCAAAAGGATGCAACGACTGTTAGAGCCTGGATAACAAAGCATGGGTTACAAAGTACAAAAAAAACGACTCGCTGCAGCAGGCAATTTTATTTTATTCATCCTGAAGATTTCTGGAAATGGGCAAAAGATAATCGTGAGAAAATAGATTTTTCAAAAATTGAACCACATACAATTATTCCTGAACCATCATGGGTTGAAAAGGAAAGAAAATATGAAAATCCAACCTCTTACAAGGTTTGGAGTATAAAAGAAGAAAACCAATTGAAAGTGCTAGTAATGGAAGGTTATACATTAAATGAGGTAGCCAATAAGCTTGATCGTTCACTTATAAGTGTAAAGCGTAAATATAGCCGTTTAGGAGCTGTAAGATAAACGATGCTACAAGATTGTGAATACAACCTGCTAATCTATTTATACTCGAAAGAAACGTGTGTGTAGGTTGAACAATAGAACAGAAACTAAAAGAGTGTATTAAACTATTGGGAATTGAAATTCCTTTAGTAGAGTATCCTTCGTTTATTATTCAAGAATTAGAAGAAATAATCAATAGGGAACAGTTAGTTAAATATATGAGGAGGGGAATGCTTATAGGGAGCTTACCCCTAAAAGTTAGAGTTTTTATTATGCAGCTGATTGGCTGGATTGAATTCGGTATTCAACCGGACTTAGTCCAGTCAATTTTTCTTTTGATCGTATATTGTTATACCAGTAAATATAATCTTCTATTTTTCTTTTTAAATCTTCATAGCTTACTAGTTTTTCCCCGTAATACATCTCTTGCTTTAAAATGCTAAAGAAATTCTCCATTGACGCATTGTCTGCGCAGGTTGCCTTACGTGACATGCTTTGGAATACTTTATTTTTCTTTAACTTTTTCACCCATTGGTTGTGCTGATAATGCCATCCTTGATCCGAATGAATGATAGTACGGTAGGTTGCGTGATTCTTTATAATCTCAATCGTTTCTTCTAAAGGTTCCATCACAAGATCTAATGTTGGTCGTTTATTGATTCCAAACGAAGTAATTTCTCCATTATAAAGGTCAAGGATGGGGCTTAAATACAACTTC